>CALWGS010000121.1 GCA_944380155.1 uncultured Lachnospiraceae bacterium | reverse complement strand
ACCAAGAAAACCAACATGGTGCCCATGTATATTGCTATGGGCCTTCCTCAGGTCATCATGCCGCTGATCAGCTATAACTACGCCAGCCGCAATATCAGCCGCATGAAGCATACGCTCACATTCTCCGCGAAGATATCCCTCTCCTTCCTGGCGGTAGTATCCGTCGCATATTACCTGGGCGCGGAATTCCTGATTCGCCTGTTCATGGAAAATGAACAGATCATCGCCTACGGCGCGAGCTTCCTGCGCGGCTTCTGTCTTGCCCTGCCGTTTTTGTGCATGGATTTTCTTGCCGTCGGCGTATTCCAGGCAGTCGGAATGGGACGCGAAGCATTCATTTTTGCGGTTTTAAGAAAGGTGGTTCTTGAGATCCCGGCGCTGATTATCCTGAATCGGCTCTTCCCTCTTTACGGACTCGCCTACGCACAGTTTTGCGCGGAAATCATCCTGGCCATTGCAGCAGTCATTGTACTGGTGCACCTGTTCAGAAAGCTGACGGCAGAGGGGGAAGATAAGGCGGGGAACCCATAATCCGGCTTGCTGTCCAGATACGACAAGAGTGCCGCCAAAGTTCCGTTATAGAGGATTTCGCGGCACTTTCCCGTTTTTGGACATAGAAATGGAGCTGCTGCTCCGGCAGATCATCCTTCTGCTTTCGCAACAGCCCCTTCCCATACCCAGCCCTTACCATTGGGCCGGTTCCCGCATTCTCTTATCTTACTGCTTCATCAGCGGCGCTCCTGCATTCCATGCCTGCCCCACCTTCTCACCAATCGCGTAATATCCGTTCCGCATCTGGTCGAAAGCAAATGCATTCAGCTTGCCCGCGTCAATTCTTCCCTTCTCATCCAGAACCTTCTCATCGGCCAGTACATTCACAATTCTGCCAAGCACGCGAAGGCCGTACGGCTGCTGCTGCATTTCAACAACCTCACATTCCAGAGTAAGGGAATACTCCTCAATCACCGGCGCATCTACCTTGTCGCTCTTCACGGCATGCAGACCGGTGCGTTCAAACTTATCCGGCATCTTGTTGGCAGAAGCAATCCCGAGGAAATCCGACTCCTTCAGGGTCTCTGTGCCCGGAACGGCCAGTGTGAATGCCTTTCTCTTCTCAAGGTTCAGAACCGTCTTATGCTCGGCTTCCAGATTAAGAGCCACCATATCCTCCGCACAGACACCGCCCCACGCCATCATCATGACATCAACACTGTCATCTTCGTTGTATGTACCAATCATATAGGTCGGCATAGGGAATAAATAGCAATGTACTCCAAGATCTTTCTTCATGCTGCTGTCCTCCATCGAATTCTATTTCCTTGCTTAACGTACTCAAGCTGCTCTGTTATTATTTATAACATACATGAGACAATAAAAACAGTACGCACTTTCAGGATATCTACTATCCTGAAGGAAAGCGGGATATCCCGATCAGAACATCATTCCTTCTGCAGCCGGACAGACAGCCATGCGCTAAAAAGGAATCTGATAAAACAACGAAATCAGTACCGGCACTGCGGCAGAGCAGAGAATCCCATTCAATACGGACAGCACCACCGCCTCCCCGTTCGTATATTTTATCATCATCGGCAGCGTCGTATCCTCACTGGTTGCGCCCGCCGACGCAATACAGGCGAAATCATTCAGCTTCAGGGCGGCAAACGGAATGATGAAGAACGAGAAAATCTCTCTAAGCAGATTACTCAGAAACGCAATACTTCCCAATTCCGCGCCTCCCAGCTCGCTCAGCATCGCCCCCGACAGACTATACCACCCCAGTCCGCTGGTAATAGATACGCTCTGATTCACCGGATACCCGGTAATCGCGGCGCATATCACGCCTCCCAGCACAGAGGCGGCAATCGTTCCAAACGGAATAATCAGAATCCTGACGTGATACTGCCGCAGCTTGGCAGAAATTCCCTCCTGCAGCCCGACACTAATCCCGACCGAGAACATTAAAACACCCAGAATCCAATCCGTATTCGAAGCAATCCACTCCGTCAGCCCATTCCCCAAATCTCCCGCCCCGATTAGAATTCCGGCTGCAAGAGCAGCCAATGCCAAGATCACCATACCAAATTCCTCTGTCTCTTCATTCTCCCACCTCTGATTTCACAGCTGTTGATTACGCTTCCCCTTCTCCCCGGACTCCTCCCCTTCCGGGTGGTCCCCGCTGCGATCCGGCAGCAAGCGCTTCGTAAGCAGATACACAACCGCCATCGACAAAAGCGTAGGAACCGCAAAGAACAGAATGCTCAGGCTCCCAAGGCTTGACAGAGTCTCCGGGAAATTCTCCCTCTCCCCAAGCATTACCCCCATGGAAAAGATAATCAGCAGAGTACATATCAGCTGAACCTTTTCGTTCAACCCCTTTAACTTCGCCGGGAATCCCAATTTCCCGACTGCCATTCCAAGCACCATAATCAAGATAACCATCATATCGTTACAATACAATCTCCCTGCACATCAAAGAGGCAGCCACTCATTACAAGTCACTGCCTCCTGCCGCAATCATGATTCCCGGCCTCTTATCACATTATCTTTTATAAAAGCAATGGTTCCCAAGCACATAGTACTCAGAATAAGCCGAATAATTCGCTCTGCTCTTCATAATGAAATTCATATAGCTGCCAATATTATTATTCCCTGCCAGCGCTTCCACAACGGCTCCCTTACAGCTTTCCGTGACTCTGGTAGAGAACTGCTCAATCCGTCCGGAATTCGCTCCGGAGAACTGATTCGGCGCATAGATCACATCCGAAACGGTATCACCCCACACACCGCTTAACAGGCGGTTCACAATGACATTCGCCACCGCAAGCTGTCCCTCATAGCTCTCGCTTCCCGCCTCCATCGTCACAACAATCGCCATTAGAAAGATATCCTCATCACTCAGCGTAATCGCCTCGCGGTTTGTCGTCACGGGAACCGTCTTCTTCGCTTCCTCAAGCGCCTTCGCGATTCTGGCGGCCTCTTCCCTCTCTGCTTCTTCCTCTGCGGACACGGCCAAATCCAGCGTAATGCTCTCTTCCGTGAACTGAGCGGAAAGATACGCCGTCGTGCCGTCCTCAAGCTCCACCGCCGTCCATTCCTCAGTCGTCAGTTCCGGCAGATGCGTAAAGGTATCGCCCAGATTCGCTTCTGTAATACTCTCCGCATCCAGTCCCGGCGCCGTCCTGACACTCACGGTACCGGCCGTAACCTCCGTCTGGAACGCATCCAGCTCCTGGGCCATCTCCATCGCATCTTCATCAAAATATAAATAATCATTGCTGATATATCCCGTTACCTCTCCGGAGGTGACCTTCGTCCACTCGTCCTGACGCTCCAGAACTGTAGCATAAGACTCCTTATACAGCTTTCCTACCACCTCAGAATCCGTAGAAGCCTCCTCGCGGATATTCACCGACTCATTCACCTTGGCAATTACAAAATCATAGACAACCGGCTCCGCCGTCCATGCCGCCGCAGCAAGATCTCCCGCCGTCCGTGCCGCTGCCGCCGTCCGTCCGAACATTGTAGTTCCGGATGCTGCCTGCGCATTCACATACGCTTCCAGCTCCGTCAGACTCCCAAGCGCCGTTCCTACCTGAACATACGCCATCTGATTCAGGGTCTGCGCGGAACGCGGATGGGGCGCCGCCACGGACTCACTCCTGCCGTCCTCCGTCATTGCCTCCACAACCGCTCCCTGGGCGGGAACAATCACCGACACCAGCATAAAGCTGCAAAGCACGGCAGCTGCGACGCGAATCACTCTGTTATGACTCCATTCTCTGTATCCCATACAACTCTCCATTCCTGCCGGCAAACCACCGATATGGGCTGCTGACAATTACATTCGTTACAAATCCATTAAAGTTGTTACAAACTTGTTACGTCCGCTATTGTAGCAGATATTGTCAGGAATGTCAAGTCACGCATTGAAAATCTTCTGCTTTAATGCTGACACGTCTTCAGAAACTCCTCATAGAACCGCTTTCTCTTGCGCTCCGACACATAATACCGCTTCCCATTCTCCATAATCAAAGCGCCTTCCTTCCGGTCATATCCCCGGATATGCTTCCGGTTCACAATACAGCCCCTCTCACACTTGAGAAACCCCTCCCCAAGCATGGCCGCCACATCCTTGAGCTGTCCGCTGCACTGTCTTGAACCGTTCCATGTATCAATTTCAAGCTTTCTTGATTCATTTGCCGTGCGAACCGCGATGATCTCATCCCTCCCCAGGAAGAATACCGTCTGTCCGAAATGAAATGCCACAGTATCGTTCCAGTTGTATCCGCAGTAGCTGTATTTCCGCTGTGCCCGTTTCAGCACCAGTCTCACCCGTTCCGGCATGGCAGCGTCCTTATTAATGTAATCCATTGTTTCCAGCTGCATACGGAACACATCCCCCATCAGCTCCTTATGACTGGTAATAAATGCAATGACCGCAGAAGGATCCTCCTGCCGGATCTGGGCTGCGGCGTCAAAGCCCTCCTGTCCCCCTCCCAGATCAACATCCAGAAAATAGACGCAGGGCTTCTGAATCTTCGGCAGATCCTCAATCAAATCCTCCGCCCTTCGGTAAGCTCCCACGATGCAGAAGTCCATCTCTTCCATCGTGATACAGGCATTGATATCCCGCACCAGTCTCCCTCTTTCTTCTTCCTGATCCTCGCACACAACAATGGATATCATTGCATTACCCTCCTCCCCTTCTGCTAATCTCCAGCCGCTGAATAAAATACGGTTCCTCAATGGAAGTTGTATGAATCACATTTTTGTAGTTCTTCAAAATCCGCTTCACGCTGTACAGACCGATTCCCCGATCCCTGCCCTTTGTGGAATAGCCTGCCTCGCCGATTCTTCTTGTGTCAACCGCCGCAAGATCAAAGGTATTCCGAACCAGAATATTCCACCGGTCATCCTTCTTCGCAAACGATATCAGAATCTCCCGAAAGCTTACATCCTTCGCGGCCTCCACCGCATTATCCAGGAAGACTCCCATAATACTCAAGAGCGCGTACGGTTCAATGTCCAGATCCGATACTTCCCCGGAGATTCCCAGAATTACCTCGATCTTCTGCTCCATGGCCTCCCGTATCTTCACTCCCATCAGGCTCTTAAGACCCGGCACCTGAAGCTGCTCCAACTGTACGATACGAAAATCTATCTGCTCGACCTCTCTTCGGATCGGCTCTACGATTCTCCCGTAATACGCCTCCAGTCCTTCCCAGTCCATCGCCTCGATATAACCTTCCATTCCCCGGAAAATGTTCAGATAATTATGCCGGAACTGTCTGAGCTCCTCAAGCTTGTTAATGCTTTCCTTCTCCAGCCTCTCTGATTGGCCGTAATACTCAATCAGCCTCTGCATTCGGCTCATTCGATTCAACGCCTCAAGGAGCAGCCAGAAAACAATATACGTAATCACAAGATAAAGAAGAAGCAGAACCATATGATAGAGAATCAGCTTGGATCCCTGCCCCAGCAGCTCTCCTGCCACAAGATTCAAAATATAGATCGCCGTACACCCGGACATCTGAATCAACAGAAGCCAGGATACATATCCGGTCTGATTGAGTCGTTCAATCTGGAACCGATATTTCAGTACATGATGCATTCCCTTCGTCAGCAGAAATACAATCAACAGATAGAGCAGATCCCATGTCAGGTAGAAATACACGTTCTCTCCCTCCTGCCCTATCTGAAGCCAGACATCGAACACCCACCCCAGCGCGGAATCAATCGTTCCGGCACTGATATAACCGAACAGGACACAGATAATATTCAAAAGCCTCTGCTGACAGAACACCGCTACAATCGCCGACACTCCTGCCAGCATGGGAATGGTCCCAAGCTGTGCCGGTTCCAGCCATTCTGACAGAGCCTCCGCCAGCACCAGAAAAATCAGAAGAACCGCCCTTCCCGTCACCCTCATGGGCTTCAGGAGCATATTAACCGTAAGAATATAAATTGTCAAAATCGATGTTACATTGCCGATTATAATACCAATTACTTCTTCCACACTTACCTCTTATACTTAATAATTATTGTATAAGGGCATCTTTCTTCTGCCTGCCGTTGTTATTCCGTATATCCGATATCCCTTATCCCATTGTGACATCAGTATAACATCTATCCGGTAATTATTCAACTCTTATTCACAAAATCAAATAATATACACCTGATTTCTTCTTCAATGTCTGCACAGAAAACTCATATTACGATGCATATCCTCCATCTGTCTGATCGGTCTGTTGTGGGAACAGTGAGATCCTATTTCTTATTACTTTTTGAACTAAAATATATAAAAGGGATCAATTAAAATATACATTGAATGAAAAGATAAAGCGTGATCCGATTCAACCGCTTACTTTCTGCTCTTACACTTCAACACCCACGCGTTCAGCGTCTCCTCCTGCTCCGGCGAGAGTGAATTGCGCCCGATTAACGCATTCAAAAACTTCGTGTAAGATCCGTCATACATCTTATCCAGATAATACTGGGCACTCTTCTGCTCGTAGGCCACACGGTCGATTGCCGGCTTATACAGATAATAGCGCCTTCCAAGCTCCACGTCCAGATATCCCGCATTCAGCAGGCGGGTCAGAAAGGTCTTAAGCGTGGGCATCTTCCAGTTCCGCCCTTCCTTGTTGAATTCATCCAAAAGATCCTTCATGCTGATGGGCGTTCCAATCTCCCATAATTTTGATAATACTTCATATTCCGTGTCCGTTAATAATGTTGGTATTGACAAAGTTCTCTCTCCTCCGCAGATAAATTAAATGGAAAGGTCGATAATGCCTTGTGTAAAAATCTCTCCTAAGTATCATTTTATATTCGAATCTGACGTTTGTCAACAAAAAAACCGGGAACCTGTGATTCAAGGTTCCCGGCTTAAAAGGCGACAACCGGATTTGAACCGGTGATCAGGGTGTTGCAGACCCACGCCTTACCGCTTGGCTATGTCGCCATATTCCTGTTATAAACTTTCTGTTATAAACTCCCCCTGTTGGACTCGAACCAACGACACTGCGGTTAACAGCCGCATGCTCTACCGACTGAGCTAAGGAGGAATGGACCGCCGAATCTGTGATTCAGCGACTTATAGTATAGCACAGGATACAGAAAAAGGCAAGTGCTTTTTTAAAAAAACAAGTGTCTTTTAAAAAACACTCGCACCCTCCGGTACTTGCCTCTCTTTTCAGTTTTCCTGATTGATCTCTTCCTGCTCCATCAAAAATCCACATTGAACCAATCCCATGCCGTCTTCATCCCGATTCCGTCCAACATCCCAAACCCTTCAGGTCAAGCCCTCGGCCGATTAGTATTCCCTCGCTCCACGCGTTG
>CALWGS010000120.1 GCA_944380155.1 uncultured Lachnospiraceae bacterium | reverse complement strand
GGAGACTGTCCGCAAGATGCAGGAGCTGATACAGAATCAGCTGAATCAGATTTCCGGTACAGCGGTACTCTATGGCGCGTCCGGGGATTATTCCGGTGAACGAAGCGAGCTGAGTCAGGTCATTGATGATACGGAGAACCTTTCGCTGAATATTATCGAGCTGGCGGATTATTACGGCAGCCACCTGTTTGATGAATATATGGAAGGTGCCGCTGACACATTGGCAAACCTGGGAAGTACCGAGCTGAGCGATTACGCGGACTATACGGAGGACGAGCTGCTCCGTGAATTAAACGTGCCGCAGAGTCTGTCCGGTTATTATCCAAGTGATGATTCCATCAATTTCATGTGCATGGATGGAGAGGTGTATCTGATCCGATTGGATCAGAATCATGAATTTGATGAGAATTACACGCTGTTCGGGCTGCGGGTCGGAGACCTGGCAACGGAAGCGGCGCAGCAACTGGGATTCGATTTTACATATCTGGATACCTATGAAACAGGGTATGGTCTGAGAGATTCCTATCTTGAGAATGAGACGGGATATCTGCTGGTAGTTGACTACGGGACCGATGACGTAATTACCCATATCGGCTATACCTTGGAGGATGCAAGCTTGATGTACTCCGATCCGCCGGAGAGCGCAGCAGGGGAATATAATAAATACGGTACATACGCATACGACAATGGCGTTGATGCTTACTTAAGCGCCGAAGTAGGGTTCTATTCGGATGGAGGGGAGGATTACATCCGTATGCAGGCGCTGTCATACGGCGATCGAATTCTGGCAGAATTTGACGGAATTCTGACCTGGGTGGAAGGAGATACCTATGAGGCCGTTGATGATGGCTTTGGGACCCGGATTCGTGTTTCATTTGATGCATTTGGAATGTGGGTCGAAGTAGAAGAGGCGGAAATAGAAGAGTTCTCTGTGCTTGGAGGGTATTATTCTAAGATGACGGATATTAATCCGGATGAGGTTGGGTAATGGGACTGCCTCCTGTGTTGTCTGTGGTTTGTAAATGAGGATCAGACGGCGCAGGAGGCATGGGTTTTTGTATGTGAAAACAGGACATGGTACTTGCGTGATGGATTGTCTGACAAGCATCTACACGATGTGATAAACTTCTTAAAATTAGAAGTTTATCACATTCATTCTATAAACTTTCTATTTTTAAAAGTTTGTAGTATGCTTTTAAGAAAAAAGTGGTGTACTCTTCATGCAGACAATAAAATTGCGAAAGCGGGATCTCTATCTGAACCGGATGATTGCATTCCAGGATACGGAGATAATCAAAGTCATGACCGGTATCCGGCGCTGCGGAAAATCCAGCTTAATGAAGCTGATGGCGAAACATCTGAGGGAGAACGGGGTGGAGGGTGATCAGATTCTTGAGATGAACTTTGAGTCCATGAGCATTCCTGAGATGGATGCAAGAGGATTTTATGACTATGTCAGGGCGCGCATCTGCCCGGGTAAGAGGACCTACCTGTTTTTTGATGAGGTCCAGAAGGTGCCCGGATGGGAGAATGCTGTCAATTCTTTCCGGGTAGATTTTGACTGTGATATTTATATCACAGGATCCAATGCTTATCTGCTTTCTTCGGAGCTTTCTACTTATCTGTCCGGACGATATGTGGAAATCAAGGTATTGCCGCTTTCCTTTCGGGAATTCCTGGATTTTCATGGCTATATTCTGACAGAACGCAAGTCGCCGGCCGGCGGCATCAGAAAACAAATTACGGATGCTGAAGGCGGGGTCTATGATGTAAAAGAGCTTTTTGATGCCTATACTCAGTTTGGCGGTATGCCCATGCTGGCAGATATCGGTTTGGAAATCGATCGAGTTATAGCTGCGCTGGATGGGGTATATTCTGCGGCGGTGATCAATGATATTCTCGAACGGGAAAAGCGGAAGGGTCAGCGAACGATTACAGATGCCGTGCTGCTGCGGAAAATCATGATGTTTCTGGCGGATAACATTGGTAATAACACGTCCGCTACTTCTATGGGGAATACACTGGTCAACGAGGGATTGCCGGAGGATGGGAAACGAAAGACGAAACCTGCGGTACAGACGATCCAGGCGTATATCAAATCTCTGACAGAGGCCTATATCTTTTATGAGATCAAGCGCTTTGACATAAAAGGGAAAGAGTATCTGCGTACACTTGAGAAATATTATGTTGTGGACATTGGCCTGCGAAATTATCTGCTGGGGTTCCGGGAGGGGGACAGCGGCCATATTCTGGAGAATATTATTTTCTTCGAACTGATGCGCCGCGGTTATGACGTGGCCATTGGGAAAATAGGCAATCAGGAAGTGGATTTTATCGCTGCAAAGGCATATGAGAAAAAATATATCCAGGTCACGGAATCAATGAACGCGCCCGAAACACGGGAACGGGAGCTTGCGCCGCTGCGCAAGATACGGGATAACTATGAGAAAATTGTGATTGCTCTGGAGTGTGATATGACTCAGACACAGGATGGGATTAAAATCATAAGAGCATTGGATTTTCTGCTGGAGTGATCCCATGCCTGATATTCTGCCGATTCCCTCAGTTTCGCAGACCGGGGGATGGTTGTTTATATTGTGAACGGAAGGAAGATAAAAATGCGGACATAATTGGTCTGCAGATGTCTCATGGATAAGTTAAGTCATGTAGAATATGGGAAAACTTTTGTAAATTTATCGATATTTATATTGTAACCATATTAACTTTCTTATTGACATTGGATCGATTCCTGCATATACTGAAGATAGGAAATCAGGATTACGGCGGGAAACCGTTGAGATCGATATTGATATCTCTCACATATTGTAAAGGGAAGGAGTGGAGTAACGATGTTAAGTCAGATGTCCATTGTAGAAATGATGAAGGCGATGGTTCCAATAACTCGTTTTAATAAAGGGGAGGCAAGCAGGATTTTTGATGAAGTAGAAGCAAGCGGCATAAAAATTGTGATGAAAAATAACAGGCCGGCCTGCATTTTGATGTCTCCAGAGCAGTATGAATCCTTAATGGAGATGCTTTCTGATTATGTTCTCTTGGAAGAAGCAGAACAAAGGACGAAAAATATGGATGAAGCTCAGTTGATTTCTCAGGAGGAAATGCTGCGTGATTTGGGAATTTCTCAGGAAGACTTAGATGACGTACAAGTGGAAATTGAGTGAGGAGCGGAAAATGAGCTGGGAAATTGAATATATTCGTGAAGCGAAAAAAGATCTGAAAAAATTAGATCCTTACAATCGAAAGCTAATTTTGAAGGCAATTGAAAAGACAGCCGAGAGTCCCTTGCCGCCGCCTGAGGGGATTGGGAAATCGCTTGGAAATCACGCATCATCAAGATTGAGTGGATTTTATAAGATTAAATTGCGAGATTTAGGTTATCGTGTAGTATATCAGCTGATTCGAGAGGGAGATCGAATGCGGATCATTGTGATATCCGTTCGGAATGATGAGGAAGTATATCGGGAAGCGGAGAGACGGATCCATGGAGCCGGATCGTGAGGAGCGACATTTTGGAAATTTGATTCAGCAGGGAGCCATGAGGATGCAGGAACAACTTCATGGCTCCTTTTTATGTGATCTTCTGGTATGATAGACCGGCAATCCAGGCGGTGCCCTTGATTTTTGCTTTATCCATACAAAAAACACATTGAAAAGTATAATGAACAGGTATTAGACATTGAAACACAGGCGTTTTACAATAAAAACAAAAAAGGAAAAGGAGGTCTCCTCGGTTCCGGAGGTTTTTATGACCACAGACATCACGTCCGAGGGTCTGATGGCTGTCTATGAGGCGCTGGAGGCATCCCCTTCCGGCGAGGTTGCGGTGAAGCTGTCCACCGGTGAACCGGGAAGTAATTATCTGCGTACGGATTTGATTGGGGATCTGGTTCAGTCTCTGGATGCCGTGATTGTGGAGTGCAATACCGCTTACGGCGGGCAGCGGGCCAGTACCGCCATGCATTATCAGCTGGCGGAGGATCACGGATACACCGAAATCGCGGAGGTTGATATCATGGACGAGGATGGTTCCATGACCCTGCCCGTTACAGGCGGAACGAATCTGACGGAGAACTATGTAGGAGCTCATTTTGCGGATTATGACTATTATGTCGTTCTCTCTCATTTTAAGGGGCATGCCATGGCCGGTTATGGAGGTGCTATTAAGAATATCTCCATCGGTATCGCATCCTCGGACGGAAAAACGCATATTCACACAGCCGGCCGGGGCGGCAGTATGTGGAGCGCGCCCCAGGATCCTTTCCTGGAGTCCATGGCTGAGGCAGGAAAATCGGTGGTGGATTACCTGGATGGGAACATCCTCTATATTAATGTTATGAATCGGCTGAGCGTGGATTGTGACTGCACCGCATACCCCTCCGAGCTTGATATGCATGATATCGGAATTCTGGCTTCCTATGATCCGGTAGCATTGGATCAGGCATGCATTGATCTGGTCTATGCGGCCGACGACGGCGGATCACTGATCAACCGCATCGAGTCCCGCAATGGCCTGCATACCCTGGAGCATGCCGAGAGCATTGGACTGGGAAGCAGGGAGTATAATCTGATCAGCATGGATGAATGACACATTCGTCTTGAATCTGAGTTGTGAAATCCTGATATAGAGGAGAGAGTACATGGACATTTTACGACGAGAATTTATCTATATTTGGTATTACTTCACCGTCCAGCTGGAGCAGATCTTTGTCTGGTGGGTGCTGGGTATGGTGATTGGTTCGGCGGTCTCCGTCTTTGCCAAGGATCCGATTCACCGTACATTCCGCTCTCTCCAGGGCAGGAGGCTGGGGGTTCTTGGAATCTTTGCGGCCAGCGTGCTGGGAATTGCATCGCCTCTGTGCATGTACGGTACCATCCCGATTGCCGCATCTTTTTCCAGAGGCGGGATGAAGGACAGCTGGCTGGCAGCCTTTATGATGTCCTCCAT
Organism: uncultured Lachnospiraceae bacterium; assembly: GCA_944380155.1. Taxonomy (GTDB): domain Bacteria; phylum Bacillota; class Clostridia; order Lachnospirales; family Lachnospiraceae; genus Caccomorpha. The sequence goes on along the minus strand of CALWGS010000120.1, from coordinate 274 downwards.
CCTGCTGAATCCACAGCTGATCGTCTACAGCGCGGCTCTGGGCGGAACCGTCCTGGCCGTGCGTGTGATATCCTGTTTTTTTTGTGGAATTACGGCGGGGATGCTGCTCCACTTCTTGTATAAGAATAAGCCATTCTTCGATTTTTCCGGCTTCGAAGAGAAAAAAAGCCGGGATACGGATCCGAATCTTCTGAAGCGCTATTTCAAAAATCTCTGGCGGAAGAAGATCCGTCATTCCGTGTTAAATCTGACACAGAAACCGGTCAGACAATCA
>CALWGS010000119.1 GCA_944380155.1 uncultured Lachnospiraceae bacterium | reverse complement strand
GCGCTGATCGTATCATAAATATTGCGTTCCGGAATCCATTTATGGTCATAGGCGGTAGAACTGGTAATCGTAAAGTTATAACCACGTCCGCGATACCATTCCGTATAGACGCGGTTCAGCGTAAAGGACTGAATCGCAAGAACATTGGCGAGTATGGAGGATTCGGGCCAGGTTGCGTAGATCTCGCAGGATGCGACGTTCTTGATGTAATCGCGGTAGCGGACATAATAGTTATTCGCTGCGGAATCGCCGGGAGGACCGTCATGGACCACGACATACTCCGGAATGACAACGCGGCTTAATACAATTTCCCCGCTCTCGTTCACGGGTTTGATTTCGTCCTCGATGATCTTCGGAGGATAATCCCCGAACAGAGTGTGGGGGCCGATGACAAAGGATTCCGCGCTGTCCGGGATACTGGTGAGCGGAGTGAGGGCTGTATTTTGAATCGCGGTCACATCGGCAAGGATTTCGGTTCCGGTAATGACGACAGGCTCGTATCCCGGCGCGCTGATGCGCAGAGTATACTCTGAGTAGGGCTGTTCGGCGGACGGCTCAAGGCTGAGTGCTTTTGGCGGCGCGGGAAGAGATGACGCGGCCGCTCCGGCCGCATCCGTTGTAAGCTCTTCAAGCGTCTGGTTCGAAACCCCGGTGTAGGAAATGTCGATGACGGCGCCCTCTACAGGGCGGTTGTCGGTTACCGAGGTGATATTAAGCTTCAATCTGCCGAAGGACTGGGTATCCGTCTGCGCGGGATAGACACGGGGAGAGGGTCTGGATGATTGGTTCATAGCTTCCCCTTTCCTGAGAATATGGCTGTTCTTGATTCAGAATATGATGAAAAGCGAAAAACATTCCCCGAAGAAAAAACTTTCCCTTGTAATTTAAAAAAACTTATGGTAAAATCTTGACAATTTGAGCAAAGGCGCGCAAAGCGCTTTGTCGTGCAAACGTTTTGTGGCGGAAACCCCCTCACAATGCTAAGATGTCGTCCCAGGCAGCAGGGGGCCGGCATCTTTTTCTTTGTATTATCATTCATCGAGCGGGACTCTTTGGATAGAAAGGCGGTTAACATATGAAAGCATTTTTAATTTTGGAAGACGGCACTGTGTTCGAAGGCAGGGGAATCGGCTCCGATCAGGAAGTTATCAGCGAAATCGTATTCAATACCTCCATGACAGGATATCTTGAGGTTCTTACCGATCCCTCCTATGCCGGACAGGCAGTTGTAATGACATATCCCCTGATTGGAAATTACGGCATCTGCTATTCGGACATGGAGTCGGCGAAGGTGTGGCCGGACGGATATATCGTGCGGGAAATCGCCCGGACTCCAAGTAATTTCAGAAGTCAGGCAGGGATCGAAGAATTACTGAAGCATCACGGGATTCCCGGAATCTGCGGGATCGATACCAGAGCTCTGACGAAGATCCTAAGAGAACGGGGTACCATGAACGGAATGATTACAAGAAGAGAGGATTATGATCTCGGGGAGGTGATCAGAGCCTTGAAGGAGTACCGCGTGACGAAGGTTGTAGAGAAGGTAACATGCGCGGAGAAATACGTTCTGACGCCGGAGGAATTCGTCCCTGCGGATCTTGAGAAGGTTCTGGGAGTGGAGAATCCGTCCGGAGATCCTTCGCGCCGGTACCGGGTTGCCCTGATGGATTTCGGAACGAAGAAGAATATCGGGCATAGTCTTGTGAAGAGGGGCTGCGAGGTGACTGTGTATCCGGCGGGGACGAAGGCGGAGGAGATTCTCGCGGACAGACCGGATGGGATTATGCTCTCGAACGGCCCCGGAGATCCGGCGGAGTGTGTGGACATCATAAAGGAGATTAAGAAGCTGTATGACAGCGATGTGCCGATCTTTGCCATTTGCCTCGGACATCAGCTCATGGCGCTGGCCAACGGGTTTGAGACATCGAAGATGAAATACGGTCATCGCGGCGCGAACCATCCGGTGAAGGATCTGGCGACGGGAAGGGTCTATTTATCCTCCCAGAACCACGGATATATGGTGACGCAGGAGTCGGTGGATTCGTCCGTGGCTGAGGTGAGCTTTATGAATGCGAATGATAAGACGATCGAGGGGCTGCGCTACAAGAATAAGAAGGTATTCACCGTTCAGTTCCATCCGGAAGCGTGTGCCGGTCCGCAGGATACCGGATTCTTGTTTGATCGCTTTATTACTATGATGGAGGTGCAGGAATAATGCCGAAGAGAAATGATATTAAGAAGGTGCTGGTTATCGGCTCCGGTCCGATTGTCATCGGGCAGGCCGCCGAATTCGATTATGCGGGTACGCAGGCATGCCGTTCCTTAAAGGAAGAGGGAATCGAGGTTGTGCTTGTGAATTCCAACCCTGCGACCATCATGACCGATAAGGACATTGCCGATATGGTGTATATCGAGCCGCTCACGCCGGATGTGGTGAAGCAGATTATTCTGAAGGAGAGACCGGACAGCGTGCTGCCCACGCTCGGCGGACAGGCAGCGCTCAATATCGCGATGGAGCTTGAGGAGTGCGGGTTCTTAAAGGAGCAGAATGTCAGGCTGATCGGAACGACCTCGCTTACAATTAAGAAGGCGGAGGATCGCCAGGAGTTTAAGAATACCATGGAGAAGATCGGGGAGCCCTGCGCGCCGAGTGAGATTGTCACTAATGTTGAGGATGCGGCTGCGTTTGCGTCTAAGATTGGGTATCCGGTCGTGATCCGTCCCGCTTATACCTTAGGAGGCTCCGGCGGCGGAATTGCCCATGATGAGGAGCAGTTAATCGAGATCTGCTCGAATGGCCTCCGTTTAAGCCGTGTGGGCCAGTGCCTGATTGAGCGCTGTATTTCCGGCTGGAAGGAAATTGAATACGAGGTGATGCGCGACAGCGCGGGGAACTGCATTACCGTCTGCAATATGGAGAACATTGATCCGGTCGGCGTGCATACCGGAGACAGTATTGTAGTCGCGCCGTCCCAGACCTTATCGGACAAAGAGTATCAGATGCTGAGAACCTCGGCGCTGAATATTATTACGGAATTGAATATTACGGGCGGATGCAATGTGCAGTACGCGCTTCATCCGGAATCCTTTGAATATTGCGTGATTGAGGTGAATCCAAGAGTCAGCCGCTCCTCCGCGCTGGCTTCGAAGGCAACCGGGTACCCGATTGCCAAGGTAGCCGCCAAGATTGCCCTTGGCTATACCCTGGATGAGATTCCGAACGCGGTAACGGGCAAGACGGTTGCCAGTTTCGAGCCCGCGCTTGATTATGTGGTTGTTAAGATTCCGAAGTGGCCGTTTGATAAGTTTATCATGGCGAAGAGAACTCTGACCACCCAGATGAAGGCAACCGGAGAGGTAATGAGCATCTGCACAAGCTTCGAGGGGGCGCTGATGAAGGCGGTCCGCTCCCTGGAGCAGAATATGTACAGCATGATCTTAAAGGGCCTGGAATCCGATACGACAGAGGAAATCAGAGAGAAGCTGCACCGGATCGACGACAGGCGTCTGTTCGTGATCGCGGAAGCCATCCGCCGCGGCATTTCCTATGAGGAGATTCACGATATCACCAAGATTGATGTCTGGTTCCTGGATAAGATTGCCGTTCTCACTTCCATGGAGGCCCGCCTTAAGACGGAGCCGATGACCAGGGAGCTGATGCTTGAGGCTAAGCGTCTGGAGTTCCCGGATCGCGTGATCGCGCAGTTAACCGGAAGAGAGCTTTCCGAGATTAAGAGGCTGCGCAAGGAGGAGTACGGAATTCATGCCGCGTTCAAAACGGTGGATACCTGTGCCGCGGAGTTCGAGGCCAAGACTCCGTATTATTACTCCTGCTACGCGAGCGAGAATGAGGTCGAGGCAAAGCATGACCGCAAGAAGGTCATGGTGCTTGGATCCGGGCCTATCCGCATCGGACAGGGAATCGAATTCGATTACTGCTCGGTACACTGCGTCTGGTCGTTAAAGCGCAGCGGTTATGAGACGATTATTGTGAATAATAACCCGGAAACCGTGAGCAC
>CALWGS010000118.1 GCA_944380155.1 uncultured Lachnospiraceae bacterium | reverse complement strand
GGTGACGGCCTCCGTTGTGACCGAAGGATCGGTCGGATCCGGCTCCGTATCGCCGCTGCCGAATAATCCGAAGAAGCGGACAACCAGATACAGAATGATGATACCCAGGATGATCGCGAAGGATATGGTGACGCCCAGGAGAACCTTCTCTACCTTGGAGTCCACGCTGTCCAGATCGTCGTCATCCTCAAGCAGGGCATTCGCTCCGGTCTTCTTCTTCGCGGTATTCTGCACAGGCGGCTCTGTCTCCGGCTCCTCCTGATAGGAGGGGGCAGGCTGCTTCCCGCGCGCCTTATTAATGTCCCTGACGTCATCCTCGCTTAAGTTAATGGTCGGCGAGTCCGGCACGACGTTGGACGCCAGCTTGACAAAATCACCGTTCGGATTCGCAATCGACCGCTTCAGGTCGGCAATCAGCTCGGAGGCGGACAAATATCTGCGCTCCGGCTTCTTCTGCATACACTTCTGGACAATCTTATCGACGGAGGGGGGAACCTCGGGATTGATCTCTCTGACGGGAACCGCCTCCCCCTGAATATGCAGCAGAGCGACCGATACGGTGTTATCCCCCGCGAACGGCACTTTACCGCAGAGCATCTCATACAGCGTTACGCCGAGGGAATAGATATCGCTGCGCTCGTCACTGTAGCCGCCCCTGGCCTGTTCCGGCGACAGATAGTGAACCGATCCCATGGCATTGGAGGTCAGGGTATTGGAGGTGGCCGCCTTGGCGATTCCAAAATCCGTTACCTTCACCTTGCCGTCCCTGGAGATAATAATATTCTGGGGCTTGATATCGCGGTGGATAATGTGCGCGTCATGCGCCGCTTCCATGCCCTGCGCGATCTGAATCGCGATTCCGACCGCCTCCTTGACCTCAAGCCTGCCCTTTCTCTCGATGAACTTCTTTAAGGTAATTCCTTCCACAAGCTCCATCACGATGTAATACAGGCCGTTATCCTCTCCTACGTCATATACATTCACAATATTCGGATGAGAAAGTCCCGCGACAGACTGCGCCTCCGCCCGGAACTTCGCCACGAAGCTCTTATCGTTGGAATATTCGGAGCGCAGGATCTTGATTGCCACATAGCGGTTCAGCCGGTGACACTTTGCCTTATAGACATCTGCCATACCGCCGGAACCCACTTTATCAATAATCTCATATCTGTCACTGATAAACATTCCCGGTTTAATCATCTTGTCTTCACCTCTTCTTATTTCTTAGTGCGGCAGCATTCTATAATTGAATGAGTACAATCGCGATGTTATCCCTGCCGCCATTCTCATTTGCCCTGTCAACCAGCTCGTGCGCGGCTCTTCGGACATCGTCCGGGTACGCCCTGACGATTCTGCGGATCTCCTCGTCCTCAACCATATTGGAGAGGCCGTCGGAACACAGCAGCAGACAGCTTCCTTCCCCGGCATCCAGCTCGAAGAAGTCAGGGATGACATTCTTCGTGACTCCAAGCGCCCTCGTAATCACATTCTTATTCGGATGAAATCTGGCCTCTCTCCTGTCGATCTCTCCGTTCCTGACCATCTCCTCCACAAGGGAGTGATCCGTGGTAATTTGCTCAATTCCGCTGTCATCGATCAGATACAGCCTGCTGTCGCCGATGTTCGCCGCATAGATCACATTCTCGAGGACGGTGCAGAGTACGAAGGTAGTACCCATGCCCGCAAGACTCTCATCCTCGGATGACTTCTCACGCAGCCGTTCATTCGTGTCCGAGATTGCCTTCTCGATTCTGCGGATCGGAGTTCTCTCGCTGCTGCTTCGTATCATCTCCACGAAGGTCTCCACACAAAATCTGGACGCGTAATCTCCCGCGTTATGCCCTCCCATGCCGTCCGCTACAATGAACAAATTCGGAAAAGCACCAACCGCCTCTGTACTGCAGAATACATAATCCTGATTCACGGAACGCTTCCTTCCGATATCGGTTACAGAAAATGCCTCCATCTTGTTCATTCACCCCCTTCTTGTCGTACTGTATCAAGATATCTCTTTCTCAGTTGTCCGCAGGCAGCATCAATGTCGCTGCCCATTTCCCTTCTTATCGTAACATTAATCCGTCTTTTTTCAAGTATATTCTTAAAATTTTGGATTCTTTCCGTATCCGGCCTGTCATATCCCCGCTCCCTTACGGGGTTGACCGGAATCAGGTTCACATGGCCTCCCCTGCCCTTTAAGAGTTCGGCAAGCTCTGACGCGCATTCCGCACTGTCGTTCACGCCGCGGACCAGGCTGTATTCGAAGGTCAGCCTTCTGCCCGTAATCCGGAAATAATCGCCGCAGGCGTCCAGTACCTCATGCAGGGAATACCGGTTCGCGATCGGCATCAGCTGCTTTCGAACCGCGTCATTGGGCGCGTGCAGCGACAGGGCCAGCGTGATGGAAAGATCCTCTCCCGCCAGCTCCCGGATCCGATCCGGAATTCCGCAGGTGGATACCGTCAAATTGCGCTGGCTGATGTGCAGGCCCTTCTCGCCGGAGAGGATCCGGATGAACCGGACCAGATTCTCATAATTATCAAGCGGCTCCCCGGTTCCCATTACCACAACATTCGATACTCTCTCCCCCGTCAGCCTCTCAATCTGATAGACCTGTTCGAGCATCTCGGAGGCAGCCAGATTCCTCTCAAGGCCGCCGAGCGTAGAGGCGCAGAACTTACATCCCATGCGGCAGCCGACCTGGGAGGAGATGCAGACGGAATTCCCGTGGTGGTAGCGCATCAGCACGCTCTCTATGACATGTCCGTCCTGCAGGCGGAATAAGTACTTGCAGGTTCCGTCGCGTCTGGATTCCCTCCGGTCTGCCTGCGCAAGGTTCACAAGATAAGCCCGCTCTGAGAGCTGTTCGCGCAGATCCTTTGAGAGATTTGTCATCTCCTCGAAGCTCTGCGCCTTCTTCTTATGAATCCACTCATAGATCTGATCCGCCCGGAACTTCTTCTGTCCCATCGTCTCCATCCATTCCTTAAGCTCCCCCGGCTCAAGTGATTTGATGTCAATTTTATCCATGTATCTCTCCTCCCGGCGGAGCACATTTCTCACATCTTGCCAGGAAGAATCC
>CALWGS010000117.1 GCA_944380155.1 uncultured Lachnospiraceae bacterium | reverse complement strand
GAGAATGAGGGCCAGTCCTCCGTGGCGGGCACCCTGGCAATCGCGCTGGCGGAGAAGGCGAAGCGGGTTCTGTCGATTGACTGTGACTTAAAGAAGCCGGCGCAGTATCGGATCTTCGATCGGCCGGAAGGGACGAAGAGATGGCTTGGGGATTACCTGAAGGGGGAATGCGAGGCCAATGATGTGGTGTCCTACCATAACAGGGAATGCTTCTATACGGTATTTCAGAATACAGGCATGGAGGATTCGGCAAGCCTGCTCTCCTCGGAGCGGATGAAGAAGCTTCTGGAGGACTGCAGGGATCTGACCGATTATATCATTCTCGATACGCCGCCGATGGCGGCCTGCTCGGACGCGGAGCTTCTTCTGGGACTTGCGGATACGGCTGCCCTGGTGGTCCGCCAGGACTGGAGCGATGTCCGCGCGATTAATGACATGGTAGATGTGATCCGCGCCAGCGGAACGGACTTCGCGGGCTTCATTCTGAATGCGTTCCGCAAGGATCTTGCGTTCGGAATCGGAAGGAATGAGAACTACAGTGCCGGATATCGGGTAAGGGAAGGCGGTGCCGGTCATGGCGAATGAGAATAAGAGAGTGGAAGATGACGTCATTGACTTGGGAGCGCTCTTCTGGGCCTTCCTGCGATTGCTTCGGAGGTTCTGGTGGATCATTCCGATCCTCGCGCTTGCCGCGGCTGCGGCAGGGTGCATCAGACTTCAGAGCTCCTATGTTCCGATGTACCGGTCGGAGGCGTCCTTCACCGTAGTCACGGAGGGCGGAGAGAATGACGGCTTCAGCTTCTATTATGATAACCTGACAGCCGGACAGCTTGACAGTACGTTTCCATACATATTGAGCAGCAGCCTGCTGACCGATGCTATCCGGGAGGATCTGGGGACGGAGCGAATCAACGGTTCCATCTCCGCATCCGTAATCCCGAATTCCAATCTGGTCACGATGTCTGTTACCAGTACCAGCGCCGCGGACGCGAGGGCAATTCTGGAATCCGCCATCCGGGTCTACCCGGAGGTCTCCCGGTTCGTCATCGGCGCGACCCGCTTCAACATGATTGATCCGCCCACAGAACCGGATGAACCCTACAATACGCTCAGCTACCGCAGAACGGCGGCGCAGTGGGGACTGATTGGCGCGGGAGCGGCCCTGGTGCTGCTGGTCATCGGAGCTTTTCTGAAGAAAACTGTGCAGACAACGGATGAGTTAAGCTCCGATCTGAATCTGCAGTGTCTTGGAACGGTTCCGGAGGTGAGATTCAAGGCGAGAGGCAGGCGCCAGGTACGCCAGGTCTCCTGTCTGAGCGGGGAAATCCCGGGCAGCTTTCGGGAGGGAATCCAGGGCCTCTGGCTGAGGGTGAACCGTGAGATGGAGAAGAACGGATGCAGAGTGCTTCTGATCACCAGTACCGCTGCCGGAGAGGGCAAGACGGTTGCGGCCAGGAATCTGGCTTACACTGCGGCCTCACACGGAAAAAGGGTGCTTCTGGTCGACGCGGACCTAAGAAAGCAGAACGGCACCGGGACAGAGGAAGCCGGACTGGCAGAGGTTGTCTTAAAGGGTGCATCGCCGGAGGAGGTAATCCGCTATGATGAGGAGAGCGGGATCTATCTGACCGGCAGCGGACGTCCGGAGGGAAAGATTGCAAGGCTGCTCTCGCGGAGGGAGATTGACGAGTTCTTCGCCGCGGCAAGGGAGAGCATGGATCTTGTCATCATCGATACACCGCCCTGCGGGCCGTTCAGCGACGCCGCGGTTCTGGCGGAGCGGGCGGACGGGATCCTGTATGTGGTCAGGTATGACGCGGTCCAGAAGCGGCGGATTCTCGAGGGAGTCGGCGCGATGGAGGATACGGAGGTTAAGCTGTTAGGTTACGTCTTCAATTCGATTCCCGTGCACGGAGGCGGCTACGGATATTATGGATACGGCCGCTATGGATATGGGTATTACGGGTATGGCCAGTATGGCCATGGCCGGAGCGGTTACGGCCGTAACGGATACGCCAGCCGCGGGAGTGAAGAAGAAGCCGTGGATTCCGGAGAGTCTGCCGGAGAACCGGAAAGCGATCTGGAGTGGGAGAGCGTGGAAGCGCTGGAAGAACAGGAGCTTGAGACAGCCGCGGCGCAGGAAGAGACGGAGCCTGGGGAAGAGGAGCAGCCTGTCGAAGGTGATGTGATGGATGCAGTACAGGAGAATCAGGAAGAGAAGGAGTCGGATGCGAGATGATCGATCTTCATGCTCATATTCTTCCCGGACTGGATGACGGATCCGGTTCGGTGGAGGATTCGCTTGAGATGGCGCAGCTTGCGCTGGAATCCGGCGTGACCGCGATTGCGGCTACGCCGCACGCGAACCTTCCGGGAAGCGAGAGGAAGGATGAGAGGCGGCTGTGTCTGGAGCAGTTAGAGGAGTTCCGGGAGCAGCTGTCCGGAGAGGGAATCGGACTTACGGTTCGTTCCGGCATGGAAATCTTCGCTGCGGGTTCGTATCTGGAGCGCCTGAAAGCAGGTGAGCTGCTGACACTCGCCCGCACCCGGTATGTGCTGATTGAGTTCCCGATGAATATCCCGGCCCTGACGGTGTACCGGGAGACCGATCGGGTGCTTGCGGAGGGCTACCTTCCGGTCCTTGCGCATCCGGAGCGTTATGAATGCATCCAGATGGTTCCGGCTCATGTCCAGGAATGGCGGCTGATGGGCGCTGTGATTCAAATGAATAAG
>CALWGS010000116.1 GCA_944380155.1 uncultured Lachnospiraceae bacterium | reverse complement strand
ATTGCGGATAAGCTGTATTTTGAACCGCTTACGCCCGAGGATGTGGAGAGCATTGTGGATCTGGAGAAGCCGGACGGCGCCGTGGTTCAGTTCGGCGGACAGACAGCGATTAAGCTGACACAGGCTTTGCTTGAGATGGGAGTTCCGATTCTCGGAACATCGGCGGAGAATGTGGACGCGGCCGAGGACCGGGAGCTCTTCGATGAGATTCTGGAGCGCCTAAGGATCCCAAGACCCGCGGGAAGGACGGTATTTACGGCCAATGAGGCGGTTCAGGCCGCGAATGAGCTGGGCTATCCGGTGCTGGTGCGCCCCTCCTACGTTCTTGGCGGTGCCGGAATGCAGATCGCGATTTCGGATCATGATGTCAGAGAGTTCATGGAGGTGATTAACCGGAATGTGCAGGAGCATCCGATCCTTGTGGATAAATATCTGATGGGCAAGGAGGTTGAGGTGGATGCCGTGTGCGACGGCGAGGACATCTTAATTCCGGGTATTATGGAGCATGTGGAGCGGGCAGGCATCCATTCGGGAGACAGTATCTCGGTCTACCCCGCGCAGAGCCTGGACGAGCATATTAAAGAGGTGATTGTGGAGTACACAGGCAAGCTGGCCAAGGCGCTTCAGGTTGTGGGATTAATTAATATTCAGTTCATTGTGTACAAGAATGAGGTTTATGTGATCGAGGTGAATCCGCGCTCGAGCCGTACCGTTCCCTACATCAGCAAGGTGACGGGAATCCCGATTGTTGATCTGGCATCCAGGGTGATTTTGGGAGCAAAGATTAAGGAGCTCGGCTATGTTCCCGGACTGGCGCCGGAGTCGGATTATATCGCGATTAAGATGCCGGTCTTCTCCTTTGAGAAGCTGCGCGGCGCGGATATCGGCCTGGGCCCGGAGATGAAGTCTACGGGAGAATGCCTCGGAATTGCAAAGACCTTCAACGAGGCGCTCTATAAGGCGTTCCTCGGAGCCGGAGTTCATCTTCCGAAGTATAAGAAGATGATTATCACCGTGAAGGATGCAGATAAGACGGAAGCAGTCGGTATCGCCAAGCGTTTTGAGGCGCTCGGATATGAAATCTACGCGACCAGAAGCACGGCCAAGATTCTGCAGAATAACGGAGTGGACGCGATTCCGATTCATAAGCTCGACGGTGAATCGCCCAATATCATTGACCTGATCCTCGGCCATGAAATTGATCTGGTTATCGATACGCCGACTCAGGGACGGGATAAGTCAAGGGACGGATTCTTAATCCGCCGCGTATCCATTGAGACGGGCGTAACCGTTCTGACAAGCCTGGATACGGCCAACGCTCTGGTGACGAGCCTTGAGAACAGGCAGGACGGCCTTACGATGGTGGATATCGCGAAGCTGTAAGGCGGGGATAAAAAATATTTTGCACTTAAGGGCAATGTATGTTATACTGAGTAAAACATCAGTACGGGGCAGGAACTGCATCGGCAGGTTTCCTGCCCTTAAACCTTACAAGGCAGAAGAGAAAGGTATGGGATCGGCAATGAAAGAATTGAAGGATTATGTAAGAAGTATACCGGATTTTCCGGAAGAAGGGATCATATTCCGGGATGTCACGAGTATCCTGCAGGATAAGAACGGGCTTCATCTGGCGATTGACGAGATTCAGAAGCTGGTACAGGATAAGGAATTTGACGTCGTGGTCGGACCGGAGTCGAGGGGCTTCATCTTCGGAGTACCGATCGCATATAACCTCGGAAAGTCCTTTGTGCCGGTGCGCAAGAAGGGAAAGCTTCCATGCGCAACGATTGAGGCGGAGTACGATCTGGAATATGGCAAGAGCGTCATTGAGATGCATAAGGATGCGATTATACCCGGACAGAAGGTGGTTATTATTGATGATCTCATTGCAACCGGAGGGACGACCGAGGCGATCATCCGGCTGGTTGAGGAGCTTGGGGGAGAGATTGTGAGAATTGTCTTTTTGATGGAGCTTTGCGGACTGAACGGCAGGGAGAAGCTTGCCGGCTACGATGTACAGTCCGTAATCCGGTATGATGGAAAATGAGATAAGATACAGAATCAGGACAGTCAGGCGGGAGGTCAGGGAGCGATATGGATGAAGAGAAGATTGTGAAGAAGGATGAGGAAATCACACGGAAGGATATGGAGGATCTGGCTGCGCCGGCGGATTTTACGCGTCCGGAGGTGCTGTATCGGGACTTGGTAGCGGCGATACGCAATTACCATCCATCTACTGATTTGTCCATGGTTGAGAAAGCATATCAGACGGCAACGGAAGCGCATCAGGATCAGAAGAGAAAGTCGGGAGAGCCGTATATTATTCATCCGCTCTGCGTGTCGATTATCCTCGCGGAGCTTGAACTTGATAAGGAGACAATTATCGCGGGACTTCTGCATGATGTGATTGAAGACACCAGGTTCACAGTGCAGGATCTGACAGAGATGTTTGGAGAAGAAATTGCGCTTCTGGTGGACGGCGTTACCAAACTGACTCAGCTGAATTACTCTAAAGACAAGGTAGAGATTCAGGCCGAGAACCTGCGTAAGATGTTCCTTGCCATGGCGAAAGATATTCGGGTGATTCTGATTAAGCTGGCCGATCGCCTTCATAATATGCGTACCATGCAGTATCAGACGCCTGCCAAGCAGATCGAGAAGTCCAGAGAGACGATGGACATCTACGCGCCAATCGCGCAGCGTCTCGGTATATCCAAGATTAAAATTGAACTGGATGATTTGTCGTTAAAGTATCTGGAGCCCGAGGTATATAAGGAACTGACGGAGAAGGTTTCTCTAAAGGAGAGTGAACGCCAGAAGTTCATAGAAGGAATTATCCAGGAGGTCGCGAATCATATCAGAGAGGCCGGGATTCAGGCGAAGGTTGACGGCAGAGTCAAGCATCTGTTCAGTATCTATAAAAAGATGGTGAACCAGAATAAGACACTGGATCAGATCTATGATCTGTTTGCCGTGCGGATTATCGTGGATACCGTGAAGGACTGCTACGCGGCGCTCGGCGTGATTCATGAGATGTACAAGCCGATTCCCGGGCGGTTCAAAGATTACATTGCCATGCCCAAACCGAATATGTACCAGTCGCTTCACACGACTCTGATTGGACCGAAGGGACAGCCGTTCGAGATTCAGATTCGTACTTATGAGATGCACAGGACGGCCGAGTATGGAATTGCTGCCCACTGGAAGTATAAGGAAGGACAGGACGGCAAGCATTCCTCTGATACAGAAGAGGCGAAGCTGACCTGGCTGCGGCAGATTCTGGAGTGGCAGAGGGAACTCTCTGATAATAAGGAATTTTTGAGCCTTCTTAAGAATGATTTGGATCTGTTCTCGGACAGCGTATACTGCTTTACGCCGACCGGCGATGTCAAGACGCTGCCCGCTGGATCGAATACGATTGACTTTGCATACAGCATACACAGCGCGGTCGGCAATAAGATGGTGGGAGCCCGGGTGAACGGCAAAATCGTTCCGATCGACTATACCATTCAGAACGGGGATCGCGTGGAGATTATCACATCCCAGAATTCAAGGGGCCCGAGCCGTGACTGGCTTGGAATTGTGAAGAGCACGCAGGCAAAGAATAAGATTAATCAGTGGTTCAAGGCCGAGCGCAAGGAAGATAATATCGTGCGCGGCAAGGAGCTGGTGGCAAATTACTGTAAGGCGAAGGGGATTGTGTTAAGCGATCTTCTAAAGCCTGAGTTCATGAATGTCTGTATGCGCAAGTACGGATTCCGGGACTGGGACTCCATTTACGCGGCAGTTGGACACGGCGGCCTGAAGGAGGGTCAGGTGGTCAACAAGCTCCAGGAGGAGTACGAGAAGAAGCATAAGAAGGAACTGACGGATGAGAAAGTGCTCGAGACCATCTCGGGGGTGAGGGAGCAGAAGCCCCTGGTGAGCAAGTCCAAGGGCGGAATCGTCGTCCAGGGGATTAACGATTTGGCTGT
>CALWGS010000115.1 GCA_944380155.1 uncultured Lachnospiraceae bacterium | reverse complement strand
ACGCATCCCGCGGCCGACGACCGCAATCAGGGCCAGGTCGGATTCCAGTTCTACGGTATCCGGCTGCACGGCGCGGTGGATCCCGGCAATCACCGCCTGCTCATATTCTTCGAATTCGGACTGATGCACAAATACGGTCATGGTATCAATTCCCGACGGGATATGCTCAAAGGAGATTCCGTATTGCTCGAACACGCCCAGAACCTTCCTGCCGAATCCGACCTCTGTATTCATCATGGCCTTTTCGATATTAATCGAGCAGAACCCCTTCTTGCCCGCGATCCCTGTGATGGTGTACTTCGGGCGGCGGCAGGTGCTCTCCACAATCAGGGTTCCCGGATCCTCCGGGTGGTTGGTGTTGCGGATATTAATCGGAATGCCTTCCTTGCGGACCGGGAAAATCGCTTCTTCATGGAGCACGCTCGCGCCCATATAAGAGAGCTCGCGCAGTTCGCGATAGGTGATGGTCTCGATCACCTCCGGATCGCGGATGATCCGGGGATCGGCGACCAGGAAGCCGGATACATCCGTCCAGTTCTCATACATATCCGCCTGGATGGCTCGTGCCACAATGGAACCGGTAATATCAGAACCGCCTCTTGAGAAGGTCTTAATCCGTCCGCTTTGTGAGCCGTAGAATCCGGGGATCACCGCGTACTCCGTCCCGGCAAGCCTTGCGGCCAGCGCCTCGTTGGTCCGTTCGGACTCAAGATTCCCGTTTGGATCAAAGAAGATCACATCGGCGGCATCGATAAACTCAAATCCCAGATAAGCGGCCATTATGATTCCGTTCAGGTATTCTCCGCGCGATGCGGCATAATCCCGTCCCGCCGAACGGCGGAAATTCTCCTCGATCCGCTCAAATTCTTCGTCAAGTCTGAGGGAAAGCCCGAGTCCGTGAATAATCTCATCGTAGCGTTCGCGGATCCGCCTTAGAATCCCGGTATAATCCTTTCCTCCCTCCGCTTCCGCATAGCAGGCGTACAGCATATCCGTGATCTTTTCGTCACGGTCATAACGCCTGCCGGGCGCGGAAGGGACGACATAGCGCCTGGAGGGATCGGAACGGACAATCTCTCCCGCTTTCTGAAACTGTCCGGCGCTCGCAAGGGAGCTGCCGCCGAATTTAACTACTTTTATCATTGCTGTCTTTCTCCTGTATCTGTGTAATCATGATGTTAATCGAAATCATACTGGAACAAGACAGCCTTGTCAAGAATTTTTCAAAAACGGTGTGAGGTCACAGCCTGCCGCGCAGGAAGGTGATATGATCCTGAATCTGCCGGTTCTCGCTCTCAAGGGAGGAGGCTTGGAATTCCAGTTCGACAATCTGATTCTTCAGCTGAAGAATCTGTTCCTCTGCCTGCTTCTTCTTCCTGCTGTATTCGGCGGCTATCCGGTTCAACTCCGTAATCAGAAGCAGGAGATCCTCCCCCTGGGCGGATTCCTTCTCTTTAATTAAGCTGCGCCAGTCGGATGAAGAATCGGGCTCTTTCCCGGATGTTCTGGGATCCGAAGCATTCGGATGAAGATACCGATCCACCTCCTCTTTGGTCAGGATTCCGCTTTGAATCAGGGATTCTATGGGAATGGAATATCCTTCCTTCTTGGAGTTGAACTTCGGGACCTCGATTTTGTTGGTGTTAATCCAGCGGCGTATTGTCTCCTCATGCCTCGACTTGATCCGTGCGATATCTTTCACGGATAGATAGCTTTTGGCTTTCTCTTCCATTCTGCCTTCCCCTTTCTGTCACTTCTCATGCCGGATTATAGTCTGTCGGCTCAGGATCCGCCGGGTGGGATTCCAGGGATTCGCCTTCCATGCGGGCATTTCCCTCTTCGTCTGCGGGAGATCTCCGTATCTGCGTACCGGAAGCACTGTGCCTGTGAAACAATACAACGATCTGTCTGGCCGCAGCCTGGCAGGTCTCCACAGCCCTGGGTCTTATGTTCCGCCAGAGATACTCCGCAAGCTCCACCGCCCGTCCGGATTCGGCCAGGACAAATGCAGCAAGACCCGCCAGGATCACGCTTCCCGTCAGAACCCCGAGGGAGAGGAAGGCTTGGGCGGTCAGAATCGAGATACCTGTCAGAATTGCTGCCGCGCCAGCGGCAAGCGTACCGGCAAAGAGAACGGATACCAGAGAACGAATCACCGATTGTGCCTTCTCAAGCGTCGTCTTCCCGCCCCGGATATCCTGTATCAGTCCGGTCAGATCCGATATGGCGAGTACTTCATGGGCCAGATAAGAGATCAGCTCTTCCGAACGGATGAAATCGTCCGGGAGCGGGAGCGGCCCGAGAGTCAGGACTCCCTGACGGATGGCTTTATACAGCGCGTAGGTATAGATTAAATACCGATCGCGCGACTCTTCAAGAGAACGTTTCTCCTCCCCGGTCAGAATGTTCTCCTCCGTATAGTCCAGAATCGTCTGGGCAATTTCAAGAGGGTAGGGGAGAACCAGGGCGGTTTCCGAGGCGAGCAGGACTTCTTCATATAACGCCTCTGCCTCCTGAGGGGAAGCCTGTGGAGCATGCCGCATTCGGTCGGAGAATTCCGCTTCAACGGCAAGGATGGCCGTCTCAAAGGAGAGACCGAGTTCCTCCTGCAGGAGCGCATCGCCTAAAGAAATACACGAGATCTTCAGGAAGTAGGCCTTTGCCATCGCAAGGATCTGATACCTCTGGCAGAGCGTGTAAGAAGGATCGGAATAAAGAGAGAGTATAAAATCCTTCAGGTATTGTTCCGGAAGCTCTCTCATGGCCGTTTCTTTCTTCAGGTCATAATCCTTCCTTGCCGACAGGAGATCTTGTGTGAATACAAAGGCCTCCTCGCGGGATGCCGAAAAGACGGCGGCATAATCCGTACAGACGACCTCCGCGGCCGTCCGCCCGTCCTGTATCCGGCTGAATAAATCCCGGATCGATTCATCCATCATGCGGACATCATCTTCCGCGATCTTGGGATTGATCATAGGGCACCTCGTTTCATGATAAGAGATTCGGTTCTGTATCTGCCATGTCGTTCATGGGGACTTCCGTCTGCTCCTCAGTCATCGGCTGTTCAGCCGTTGGTTGTACAACCGTTGGTTCATCGTTCAGCGGATCCTTCCCCGAGGCAGCGTCCGCGCCGGGAGCGGTATCCTTCCTTCTGTGATTCCAGTCATCGAACTTTTCCCTGCAGTTCCTGGCGAGAGTCTGCGCCTGCCTGGCGGCTCGGATGCCTGCACGGGCAATTGCGGGGGAGGCGGAATTGACCATCCAGTCGTCCAGGTAATCAAAGCCCTTGTAAAGCGCGAACAGAGTAACCAGCAGGGTCACGAACAGCGCAACGGCAGCCGCCGTACTGATGTAGGATGCCAGGGAGATGAATGCGGCTGCGGATCCCGCTGCGGCAAGGATCAGAGCAATTGTGGTCAGTGCAAGCAGAACAACGGAGCTGATCTTTGTGATCAGCTGCTCTGCCTTGTCCCAGGTCATTCTGCCGCTGGCAACTTCTTTGATAATGGATTCCATATCCTGCTGGGCGGTTGCGCGGAAGACAATGGCACGGAGCAGGACGAGGGAATCGGCATCCTTCCATTCCGGCTCGGGGATCAGGCGCCCGGACTTAATGGCCTTGTAGATGCAGTAGGCATCGAGAAGAGCGAGATCTTCCTTGTTGAATTGAGGCGCCTCAGAGCCGCTCTCTCCGTCGATTGCATCTGTTACAAGCTTCTTGAGCTCTTCGGGAACGGCGAGCAGGCAGATGGAGCCGGAAGAGATAATATATTCGGTCAGTTCGTCCAGATCCGTCTGTGAAACCTCCTCCTCAGGTTTGAGTACAAGGCTCTGCTGCGCATCCATGAGCGACTGCTCCAGGGCTTCCCTGCCGGTTTCGCTTAAATTCATGTGATTCGCACAGTCTAAGGTCTTCGCGATTCCGGCCAGAGCGCAGTATTTCTGGTACAGAGTATAGCTTTCGTCCGCCTGAATGGAATTGATTCGTTCCTGAAGGTATTCCTCGGGCAGCAGGGCATCTGCCTTCCTTGTCTCCATGCGGTATTCCGCCGCGCAGGCGTTCATGTCTTCAACCAGCTTCAGGCCGTCCTCCTCCGACATCCCGAATGCATCCGCGTAATCGGAAGCGATAATCTCTGCGATGGTCTTCCCTTCTTGTGCCGCGGTCTTCAAAAGGGTGTCGCGATCCTTAATCACGGACTTTGCCTTGTTGAAATCAAATATCTTCATCATATGAGTTCCTCCTTTTGATAAAATAAAAACGAAGCGTTGTTGTGATTCTGAGCTTATCATACATCATTGTCTCGGCGTTGTCAACTTTTAATACAACAAATTTGTGTTAATGTTGTATTAAATGTTGGAATGCTTTTTACGCCACTGACCGGGAGGAAGGCCTGTCTCCAGCCGGAAGAGTTTGGTAAAGTAGCTTTGATCCTCGAATCCGCAGGCTTCTTTGATTTCCGGAAGCGAAAGAGAGGTATCGGCCAGCAGAGTCTTCGCTTTTTGCAGGCGCAGGCTGGTGACATATTGTTTCGGAGACATTCCGATGATCTGCTGAAAGCAGCGCTGACACTCTCTGCGGCTGATACATGCCGCAGCCGCGATTTCCTCCAGGGAAACATGCTCCGTAAAATGTGCCCCGATATAATCAAGCATCTGCCGGGTGCGGATGATTTGTGTAGAATCGGGCACGTCCGTTTCTGTCTGGCGCGGCTGGATCGGGCAGTGTCTGCAGATCATGAGGATGATATTCGAGAGGTGGTTTCGGACTGTGAATTCATAACCGAAGTCTTTGAAGGTCAGAGCCCGGAGAGTGCTCCGGATGAATTCCAGAACCTCCTTCTGCCATGGAATATCCGGGCAGAGTACGATGTGGGACAGGGCGGCGGATTCGATCAGCGGCTGCAGATAGGTTTTCCAGTATACCGTGGTCCGGGACTGGCCGATCAGGGAAGGATGGAACAAAATATTGGGAAAATGGCAGGCTGTGTCCGAAATTCCGGAATAAGAATGCAGGACTCCGGTATTCAGGAAGATTCCGGAGCCTTTCTGCAGGGTGTACCGGCGCTCGTTCACGGATATCCGCAGGCTGCCCTGTTCGACGTAGGCTAATTCGAACTCATCGTGCCAGTGCCACGGGTAGGCATTGTTATAGTAGTAATCAACATAATGTGCGCAGGGAAATTCCGGACTTCCGTGGCTGGCCAGCTCACGGCGGTTGATATCCAGCGGAAATTTCGGCAGGCACGGGTGGTTCTCAGACATGGCAGCCTCCTTTCTAAGATGCCTGAATCTGGCGGTTTTGTTATAGAAGTGCGCCCGGATTTTATAGAATCGGAAACGTACCGGAGTTATAGTGATACAAGACTTATCACTATAGTGATAAAAGGCTTATCACTATAGCAATTATTACAGGGGTGAATGATGTCAATTTTATTATTACTTGTTATTTATGTCGCTTTTATCGGACTCGGAATTCCGGATTCTCTGTTTGGCACAGCCTGGCCGGCAATTCGGGAGGAACTCCATATCGATGTTGCCCTGGCCGGATGCGTATCCGCTCTGGTATCCGGAGGAACGATTGTATCCAGTCTGTTCAGCGCGGGATTGCTCAGCCGGTTTGGCACGGGAAGAATCACGGCCGCAAGCACCGTACTGACCGCGGCCGCGCTCTTTGGCTTCTCATGCTCGGACAGTCTTTTGGAGCTTATGTTCTGCGCGGTCCCGCTCGGGATCGGAGCCGGCGCGGTGGATACGGCGCTGAATCACTATGTGGCGCTGCATTATAAGGCGAAGCATATGAATTATCTGCATTGTTTCTATGGAATCGGCGTTACGCTGAGTCCGTATTTGATGTCATATGCGCTTAGTGAACACGCGGATTGGCGGGAAGGGTACCGCTCGGTCTTCTGGTTCCAGTTTGTGATTGCGATGATTACCATTCTTGCGCTTCCGATCTGGAACAAAGCGGGTCATGAGCCGATCTTAAGGCGCAGAACCTCCGGAGAGAACGATCAGTTCAAAGAGAACAAAGCCTGTGCCGAGAGTGATGCTTCCGGTCAGTCCGGCGGATCCGGACAGGGCGGGAAGCGTCATGTCTGGAAGATTCCGGGAGTCCGGACGGTCTGGCTGGTGTTCATCGGTTCCTGCGCGCTTGAATATACCTGCGGAAGCTGGGGGAGCACCTTTCTTGTGCAGGTTAAGGGAATGTCCGCGGCCGGGGCCGCGGGGCTGGTTACCTTTTATTACGCGGGGATCGCGGTCGGGCGTTTTGTATCCGGGCTGATATCGGAGCGGTTGTCCGGATGGCGGCTGATCCGTACCGGGCAGGGAATTGTGCTTGTCGCGATCCTCCTTCTGATTCTGCCGCTTCCTCCGGCAGCGGCAGGGCTTGGGATGTTTGGCATCGGGCTTGGCAACGGGCCGATTTTTCCGAATTTGATTCACCTGACTCCGCTTCATTTCGGAAGGGAGCGTTCTCAGGAAGTAATGGGAACGCAGATGGCCGCTTCTTACCTCGGGATCATGCTGATGCCGCCATTATTCGGCCTGCTGGCTCAAACAATCGGGGCAGAGCTGTTCCCGTAT
>CALWGS010000114.1 GCA_944380155.1 uncultured Lachnospiraceae bacterium | reverse complement strand
CTGACCACTTCGGCAAAGAAATTTCCCAGTCCGTCATGGGCGTCCAGATGGCCGCTGCCAACACAGGAATCCTGCTTATGCCGCCCCTCTTCGGCCTGATCGCACAGACCTTCGGCATCCGCCTGTTCCCGTACTTCCTGTGCGCTATGCTGATACTGCTTTGGATTTCCATGATTTTCCTGCGGCGCAGGCTTAACACTTCGAACCGTACAGACAGAACCAACCACAAAAAGGAGGCATCCCCATGAATACCTACCGTTTCATGTCCTGCAATGTCCGTCTGCAGATGGATCACGACGGAATCAATCAATTCTACAACCGGGCAGAATTTCTCGGGAAGACACTCGAGGAAATCCGGCCCGATGTTATCGGCTTTCAGGAGCTGACCTGCGCCATGCGGCTTACACTGATGAAGCATCTCCCAAGCTATTTCATTGCCGGCGGCGGCCGCGACGCCTCCCGCCTGGACGAATCCCCTGCCATTGCATTCCTGA
Organism: uncultured Lachnospiraceae bacterium; assembly: GCA_944380155.1. Lineage (GTDB taxonomy): Bacteria > Bacillota > Clostridia > Lachnospirales > Lachnospiraceae > Caccomorpha. Next base: position 4,826 of record CALWGS010000114.1, on the reverse strand, counting down.
AGGATCGGTTCCTGTTAGAACAGCTGTCCACAGAAATCCTGTCGATGACCCCGCATATCCCGGGCACAACCTACGGCGGAGATCAGAGTATCTGTCCGAGAGCCTTCTGCACCGCAGTGCTGATGCCTGTATCCGGCGGCAAACCCTTCCGCTTCCTGACCGGCCACACCGCTCACGCAGGCGCACACGCCCGGATGTTCGCCTCCATGCAGATGCTCCAGGCCCTCTCCCGCGCCAATGAAAGCGAATGCCTGCCCACCGTGATCACCGGAGATTTCAACGCCACGCCGGAATCTCCCGAAATTCGTCTGATCACCGAATACACCGGCTTCCGCCTGACGGACGCAACGGCCGCGCTCCCTCCCACCTACCATGACTTTGACGCTCTCCCTTGCAAGGTTAAGATCGACTACATCTTCTTAAGCGATGAATGGGAAGTAAAGAAAGCCGAATCCTTCCACACAAAAAACGGGGACCTGTTCCTGTCTGATCATGACCCCGTTATGGTTACATGCTGTGAAACAGCAAATTAAAGTCAAAACACTCACAGAACAAAACTGCTGCTCCCCTAGGCAGGCAATATCAGATATGCGGGAGTGCGCTGTCTGGTATTGCGATTATGTGAGTAATCTTATATAATAAAGGACAACGAAAAACAAATACCGCTCATTCAATGAAAGGAGACCCCTTATGGTACATCACATCGTAATGTGGAAATTCAAGCCGGAGATCGAAGAGGAGAGAAAGCCGGAGCTGAAGAAGGCAATGAAAGAGAATCTGTGCAGTCTGGTCGGAAAAGTTCCCGGACTTTTGACGGTGGACTTCATCGAGCAGCCTTTGCCGTCCTCTACCCATGATATCGCGCTGGTGACAACGCTTGCAAACGCAGAGGATATTGCAGCCTACGCCGTTCATCCCGCACATACAGCTGTTGCGGACACCTATATCCGCCCGTTTGTAACAGAAAGGGCCTGCCTGGATTACGAGTAAACCGCAGCAGCTTCAAAAGCACTCACGGGAACACTCTGGACACCGGCAGCGAAACGAGAGGAACTGTTTCACAAAGAAGAATGCAAAAAAATGCAGATTCAAAGAATGAAACAGGCAACAGGCATCGAAACGGACTTATGTGGTCTCTGCTTCGCAGTGTGCCCCTACACACAGAACTATTTGAAGGAGGGACAGAGTTGCAAATAACCGTTCGTATCATTGATTTTGAACATAGAGAGGACATCCATCTCCCCAATGAACCATTTCCAATCTATGGACGGCTGATACCAAGCTATATCAACGAGCAATGGAGGTACACCACAGAAATATTCTCTGACAAATCGGAGATGTGCTTTCCCGATGAGAATTATAGTTACGAAGATATGGCACCGAACAGCACCTTTATTGGTGCATATGACAAAGAAACATGTATTGGACTTGCCATTATGCAGGAAGCATATTTTAAGTATATGTATCTCTATGATTTGAAGGTAAACCAGAGCTATCGAAGAAGCGGTGTTGCAGGAAAGCTGATAGAAATGGCAAAAGAAATTGCAATCTCAAAAGGATACCACGGGATTTTTACGCAGGGACAGGATAATAATCTGGGGGCTTGCCTTTTTTATCTAAAATCAGGATTTGTCATTGGCGGATTGGATACGAAAGTGTACCAGGGAACAGCACAGGCAGATAAAAAAGATATTTATTTCTATTTGGATTTTTAACTGCTGCAACACGAAAGCCAGCCGGAACTTGGCTGGCTGTTCTATTACTCCTCTTCTGCGTGATAAAGTAATCGATCAGAGCCTTCGCACTTTCATAAGCATATCCAATCATCTTTAAAAAATTTACAAATTCCCTCTTGACAATAATACGAAATCGGATTATGATATGCGTTGTAAGTACGAAATCGGATTATCTGAGTAATGAATTCGTGCAATAAAAATCAGAAGGAGGATATTATGCGGATCAATCGAAGTCCTGAGTCGCAGGAAATTGCCCGGCTGTATCGGGAGTTTGATGAAATCTTTCACAATATGGCTCTGCGGTCAGGTCTTTCCGACAGTGCGTTCCTGATTTTCTACGCCATTGCGGAGCTGGGCGAGGGATGCCTTCAGAAAGATATTGCTGACCGGTATTTCATCAGCAGACAGACGGTCAGTTCCTCTATCCGGGTTTTAGAGAATAAGGGCTACCTTTTCCTGCGACCTGGGAAACGCCGGGATATGCACATCTATCTGACAGATTCCGGTAAGGATTTTTTGGAAAGCCGGCTATATCCTTTGCTTGTGATGGAAGACGAAGCGATGGCGGCCATGCCGCCGGGGGAACGGCAGGAGTTTTTCCACCTGTTTCAGAAGTATCTGAATCTGTACCGCCAAAAATTGAATACACCATCATCGGAGGGCTGAACATCGCAATGTTCCATCGGACCTGGTTCCGATTCCAGCCGGATAAGATGACGAGTGCGCTCGGTTATTTGTGAAAATGACCGGGCGCATTTTATTTTGAAAGAAAAGACCATGAAAAAGGAGGTGCTCACATGAATTCAGTTCTCAATATTGAAAATTTAACAAAAGTCTACGGCAGCGTGCCCAATCAGACCAAAGCCCTGAATGGCATCACGTTCCAGGTGATGCCTGGGGAATTTCTTGGTATTATGGGAAGCAGCGGTTCCGGCAAGTCTACACTGCTCAACTGCATCGCTGCCGTGATTCAACCCACAGGAGGCAGGATTGAGATAGACGGCAGGAGCCTGCACGCGTACAAGGGGAAGGCCCTGGCCGAATACAGAGGCAAAACCATTGGCTATCTGTTCCAGAACTTTGAACTGCTGGACAATCTTACCGGCAGAGAAAATATTCTGCTCCCGGCTTCCCTGCATAAGATATCCGAAAAAGAAAGCACGCAGCGGCTGAACCAGCTGGCAGACTATTTGGAGATCACCGACGTTTTGAATCACTTTCCGTCCCAGATGTCCGGCGGTCAGCGGCAGCGCGTGGCAGCGGCAAGGGCTCTGATTCTGCAGCCCAGGCTGATCCTTGCCGACGAACCGACCGGCGCATTGGATTCCAAAAACGCGAAAAGCCTGATGGAGAAGCTGTCCGGTCTGAATCGCAGCGAACAGACTACCGTTCTGATGGTGACCCATGATTCCAATGCCGCCAGCTTTTGCAAACGCATCCTGTTTATCCGGGACGGGGTCATCTTTCATGAGCTTCGCCGCGGAGATCAAAGCCGCCAGGACTTCCATGGATGCATTCTGAACGTGATAGCGCAGCTGGGAGGAGGTCATTCCAATGTTCTCTAATCTAATCCTCCGAAACAGCCGCCGCAGCCGGAAGGAAAACGGCCTGTTTTTCAGTTCCCTGGTTATTTCCATTATTGCTTTTTATATGATCCTTTCCATCTCCACCCAGGATGTGATGCTCTTTTTGCAGCAGATGGAAAGCTATGCCGTGAAAAGGCTCCTGCTCCTGATTCCCGTGTTTTACGGCGTAACGCTGGTGATCCTGTTCTTTTTAATCTATTTTGCCTGCAAGTATCAGCTGGAGCGCAGACGGCATGAGTTCGGTGTCTATCTGATGCTTGGGATGCGCAGAAGCAAACTGTTCGGGATGCTTCTGGCGGAAGATTTGATCAGCAGCGTTCTGGCGCTGGTGATTGGTTTCCCTGTGGCTGTGGTACTTTCGGAACTCATCAGCCTTGTTACCGCCAGGCTGGTCGGCATGGGAATCATCGGCCATAGATTTACATTTTCCTGGACGGCGTTTGTGTTGACGTTGGCGGGATTCTTAGCCATCAAGCTGCTGGCACTGTTACTGTTAAGCGGACGAATCAGCCGTCAGGAAATCGGAACTCTTCTATCCGAACCGACAAACTGCCTCAGAAAACAAATGCCCATGGGTCTGCATGCCCTGGCTGGCATATGCGGAATGATCCTGCTGGCAGCCGCTTACTGCATGGCAATCCGGGGAATCGCGTGGACCACAGCGGGTATGATGGGTCTGACCCTGCTGCTTGGTATCGCCGGTACCCTGCTGCTGTTTTATGGAATGCGGGCTCTCATTGCCCTGATCGGGAACAGGGGCAGGGGAAAGAAGCAGCTTCATATGTTTACATTCCGGCAGGTTCAGGAAACGGTTATCCATCAATCAAGCTCCATGGCCATCAGTTCCCTGTTGATCCTGGCAGCACTGTGCTGTTTTGGTGCGGGTGTGGCAATCGCCGGCACCAGTCAGTCATCCGCCGCCCATGTGATCGACTACACCTTTGAAGATTATACGGCCGAAGAACCGAATCAGGTTCTTCCGAATATCCAGGCAATTCTAAAAGAAAACAATCTGGACGATTGCTTTTCCGAGCTGTTTGAAATGAAGATCGGTCATATTCGTACTACGGAAGACTACGATCATGCCTTTTCCATGGATGCAGTAACAGGGGCTCTGGAGGACCTGCCTCCATCACAGGATCGAGACATTCTTCTGAACAATCTGGAGTATGACACATACCCCCGTTTGATTTGTCTCTCCGACTACAATACGATGCTTCGGCTGGCCGGTGAACCAATCCTCACATTGGAACCAAATGAAGCAGCTGTATATATGGATTCCGACAATACCCGCGCAAGTCAGATTGCCATGTTAAACGATGCGTTAGCCGGGTATTCCGAAGCCGAATTAGTCGGGAACGCCATTTACCTGACCGGAGAGATTCAGTCCGTGGACCTTGTCGCGGACCGTTCGATCACATTATCCTTTGCCCTGATCCTGCCGGATGATATGTTTTTCTACTATACTCAGGGAAGGTATGAAACCTATGTCAATGCAATCCTC
>CALWGS010000113.1 GCA_944380155.1 uncultured Lachnospiraceae bacterium | reverse complement strand
GGCATACTGTCCACAGAAAGGATCGGTTCGCTTCCGACCGCCGTCGGATAATATAAAAGCTCCGCTCCCTTTACCGCCATAAACCGAGCCGTCTCCGGGAACCACTGATCCCAGCAGATCCCGATTCCAATCCGCCCGAACTGCGTATCAAAGACCCGAAATCCCGTATCTCCCGGCGTAAAATAGAACTTCTCCTGATAATAATGATCATCCGGGATATGCGTCTTGCGGTATACTCCAAGATTCTGCCCGTCCGCGTCAATCACCGCGATGCTGTTGAACAGCCGGTTGCCGTCCCGCTCAAAGAAGCTGATCGGAAGCACCACGCCCAGTTCCCCCGCAACATCCGTAAAATGCCGCACCGCGTCATTTTCCTCCACGGACTTTGCGAAGCAGTAGTACTCATATCTGCGCTCCTGGCAGAAATACTGCCGTTCGAACAGCTCCGGAAGCAGAATCACATTCGCTCCCCGTCCTGCCGCTTCCCGCACCAGGGCATCCGCTCTGTTAATATTTTCAAGACAGTCGGTGCCGCATCTCATCTGCACCGCCGCCGCCGTCACCTTTCTCATTCCGGCCTCCTTTCCATGGGGATCTGCTGCGGATCGCAGCTTGGGATCTGCTGCGTAATACAGTGGATATTTCCTCCCCCTGTCAGGATGTCCCTTGCGGGGATCGGATATACGGTTCTCTCCGGGAAGCATTCGCCTAAGATCCGCACGGCCAATGTGTCGTTCTCATCTCCGAACTGGGGTACGATCACGCCGCCGTTCGAAATGTAGAAGTTCACATAGCTGGCTGCCAGCCTCTCGCCCGGCTCTCTCTCATCCTCGCCGGGCACAAAGACGAAGCCTTCCACATCTTCCTGCGTCATGCAGACGGGAACCTTAGGAACTGGAAGCTTATGAATCACGAAGGACCTGCCCTTCGCATCCCTCTCCTTCTGAAGCACCTCCAGGTCCGCCAGAGAATACGCATACTGCGGATCGGATGGATCATCCGTCCATGCCAGTACCACCTCTCCCGGCCGCACGAACGCGCATACATTATCCACATGCTCATTCGTCTCATCCTGCCAGATCCCGTGGGGAAGCCAGATCACCCGATCGGCGCCAAGCCAGTACCGCAGGCGCTCCTCGATCTGCTCCTTCGTCAGATCCGGATTCCTCCCCGGGCTCAACAGACACGCCTCCGTAACCAGAAGCGTCCCCTCTCCGTCCGAATGAACGGCTCCGCCCTCCAGCACGAAGGGCCTCGCATTCATACAGGGATACCCAAGCTCCCCGCACACCTTCGCCGCCACCTGATCATCCAGGCTCCAGTCCGGGTACAATCCGTCCACCTCTCCGCCCCAGGCATTGAACTGCCAGTCAATTCCCATCACCTGTCCGTCCTGCGTAACTACCATCGTAGGTCCCACATCCCTGGCCCAGGAATCATCCGACTCCATCTCAATCACCCGGATGTTCTCCGCATTCACGGCATGAAGCATCTGCCGGGCATTCTCCGCCTGGGCACGGGAGGCAAGCATATACACCGTCTCACTCTGAGCAATCGCCCCGGCGGTCCTTGCAAAGGCCTCTCTTGCCTTCTTCGCCCCGTAATTCCAGGAGCCCGGACGCTCGGGCCATATCATCAGGCAGCCCGCGTGGGGTTCGAACTCCCCGGGCATCCGCCACTTCTTCTCCATCCCTTCCAGCTTCCTTCCCCCGATGCTACAATCGGCACTTAAAATCCTCATACCCGAACGTCTTAATCACTTCACACTCTCCCCCCTCCCGCATGATTGCGATCGAGGGGAGCGGCATTCCGTTAAAGGTATTGTTCTTCACCATGGAATAAATCGCCATATCCATAAAATACAGCCGGTCTCCGGGCCGGATCTCGCGGTCAAAGGAATAATCCCCAATGATATCTCCCGCCAGACAGGTACAGGAGGAAAGCCGGTATGTGTAAGCCTTCTCGCCCGGAAGCCCCGAATCCATTAACGGCGGGCGGTATGGCATCTCAAGCACATCCGGCATATGGCAGGCCGCGGACGCATCCAGCACCAGCGTCTGAATCCCGTTCTCCACCACATCCATCACCTCCGTAACCAGAAGCCCCGCATTCAAAGCCACCGCCTCACCCGGCTCCAGATACACCGTAACCCCGTAGGTATCCTGCATCCTGCGGATACACGACTTCAGCAGCTCAATATCATACCCCGGCCTTGTAATATGATGCCCGCCGCCCATATTCAGCCAGGATACCTTCTGTAAGCAGTCGCCGAACTTCTCCTCCACCGCGTCCAGTGTCCGCTTCAGATCATCCGCGTCCTGCTCGCACAGCGTATGAAAATGCAGACCGTCAATAATATCCAGGCAGGCCGGGTCAAAGTTTGCCCGCGTCACTCCAAGCCTGGAGCCCGGAGCACAGGGGTCATAGATCGCGTGTCCCTCCTGCGTGGAGCATTCCGGGTTGATCCGAAGCCCGACGCTCACTCCCCGGCACATCTGCCGGTACTTGTTCAGCTGGGAGATGGAATTGAAAATGATATGATCGCAGATAGCCGTAAGCTCCTTCATATCCTCCGGACGATAGGCGGGCGCGAAGACATGCGTCTCCCCGCCCATCTCCTCATGTCCGAGCCTCGCCTCATACAGGCCGCTGGCCGTCGTCCCCGCCAGATACTGCCTGATTAAAGGATACGTCGCATAGCAGGAGAACGCCTTCTGCGCCAGAAGAATCTTACATCCGGTCTCCTCCTGAACCCCCTTCAGAATCCGCAGATTCTCCTTCAGCTTCGCTTCGTCAATCACATAGCACGGGGTCGCAAGCTCCTCGATTCTCATTCCTCATCCGCCTTCCAGACCTCAACCGGAGCCGGATTCTCGCAGACCACCCACGGCAGTCCCCAGCGGTTGAGCGCATCCATGAACGGATCCGGATCGAACTCCTCTACATTGAAGACACCGGGCTTCTTCCACTGCCCCGTCACCACCATCATGGCTCCGATCATGGCCGGGACGCCCGTCGTATAAGAGATCGCCTGGGACTCCACTTCCCTGTAGCACTCCTGGTGATCGCACACATTATAAATATATATCGACTTCTCCTGCCCGTCCTTCACCCCCGTAAAGATGCAGCCGATATTCGTCTTGCCTACGGTTCTCGGTCCAAGGGATGCCGGATCTGGAAGCAGAGCCTTTAAGAACTGAATCGTCACAATCTCCTGGCCGTTAAAATTGACCGGCGTTGTCGAGAGCATTCCGACATTCTCAAGACACTTCATATGGGTCAGATAGCTCTGGCCGAAGGTCATGAAGAAGCGGATCCTCCGATCTCCCGGAATATTCTTCGCCAGGGATTCAATCTCCTCGTGATGAAGCAGATACATATCCTTCATTCCCACCTGAGGGAAATCATAGCGCGACTTATACTCCATCGGCTTCGTCTCGACCCAGTGTCCGTTCTCCCAGTAAGAGCCGTTCGCGGACACCTCTCTTAAATTGATCTCCGGATTGAAATTCGTAGCGAACGGATATCCGTGATCGCCGCCGTTGCAGTCCAGAATATCAATCGTATGAATCTCGTCAAAATAATGCTTCAGAGCATACGCGCTGAACACGCTGGTCACACCCGGATCAAATCCGCTTCCAAGCAGGGCGGTCAGGCCGGCCTTCTGAAAACGTTCGTTATAATTCCACTGCCAGGAATAATCGAAATACGCAGTAAATCCCTTCTCCTCGCATCTCTTCTCATAAGCCGCTCTCCAGACCGGATCCTCGGTATCCTCCGCCTCATAATTGGCGGTATCAATATAATCCGCCCCCGCCTCAAGGCACGCATCCATAATCGCAAGATCCTGGTAGGGCAGCGCCACGTTCAGCACCGCGTCCGGACGATAAGAGCGAATCAGCTCTGCAACCTCATCCGCGTGATCCGCGTTCACCTGCGCGGTCTCAATCTTCGTTGCGGTCTTCCCCTCAAGCGCTTCCTTGAGCGCGTCGCACTTCTCCTTCGTGCGGCTGGCAATCATAATCTCCTCGAATACCTCACTATTCTGGCAGCACTTGCGGATCGCAACGCTTGCGACGCCTCCGCAGCCGATGACTAATAATCTGCTCATATTGCGTTTTCCTCCTCTTCCAGTAGATCCTCCACATACCTGGGCAGCATGAACGCTCCCTGGTGAAGGTTGGGTGTATAGTACCATGTCTTAATATCCAGTGCCTGAAACCGCTCCGGCTTAAAGTCCAGCAGCGGGTGATACTTCTTGGACGCGAACCCAAACAGCCAGTACCCGGACGGGCAGGTCGGGATATGCGCCTGATAGACCCGGCTGATCGGAAAGGAACGGAACACCTTCCTGTGCATGCTCCGGCATTCGACCTCGTCCTCATCGTAGAACGGACTTCCGTGCTGATAGACCATGATCCCGTCATCCCGCAGCGCCTTATAGCAGCTGCCGTAGAACTCCTTGGTGAACAGTCCCTCCGTATAGCCGAACGGATCCGTGGAATCATTGATAATCAGATCATACCCGCCCTTCTTATTCCTTAAGAACCGCAGGCCGTCGTCATAATGAACCGTAACCCTCGGATCGTCCAGCCCGCAGGCCACCTCCGGGAAAATCTCCCTGCACACATCCACGAAGAGCTTATCCGCCTCCACAACATCAATCGTCTCAATCTCCGGATATTGAATCAGCTCCTTGGCCACGCCCCCGTCCCCGCCGCCGATAATCAGGACATTGCGCACATTCGGGTGCACGGCCATTGGGACATGCGTCACCATCTCGTCATATATAAACTCATCCTTGTCCGAGAACACGATATTCCCGTCTAAGGACACGAACTTGCCAAATTCAATGGAATCGAACACATCGATCCTCTGAAATTCACTCTCTCCCGAGTACAGCTGCTTGTTAATCCGCACCGACAGCTTGACATTGCCGGTATGAAATTCGGAAAACCATATCTCCATTCCCGCATCCCGACCTTTCTTATCGTTTTAGTACCTGAAGGGATTTCACCTCCGGGTCCTCCATGCCCTGCATGGAACAGCCCTTATCTCTCGCGTAGACAATGTATTCTACAATTTCATCCGTGATCTGCTCTCCCGGCGCGAGAATCGGGATTCCAGGCGGATAACACATCACGAACTCCCCGCTGATCCGCCCCGCCGTCTGCGCGATCGGCAGAGACTCCTTCTCGGAATAGAAGGCCTGCTGAGGCGATGCCACAACCTTCGGCGGAATATACTCTCCGGATAACATTCCTGTCCGGTCCTTGCTGTAGAGACGCTCGATATCGGCCAGCGCCCCCACCAGACGCTCAATATCCTGAAGCCGGTCTCCGATGGAGATATAGGCCAGAATATTAGAGATATCCCCGAACTCAATCTGAATATCGTATTCATCCCGCAGCAGATCGTACACCTCAATCCCCGCAAGGCCGTTCCCAAGCGTATAGACCGACAGCTTCGTCACATCGTAATCAAAGATGCTGGTACCGTTAATCAGCTCCCTGCCGTAGGCGTAGTACCCTCCGATGGAATTAATCTCCTCCCTCGCATACTCCGCCATCCTCGCCACCTTCTCGAACGACTCCTCGCCCCGAAGCGCAAGATTCCTGCGCGAAATATCAAGGCTTGAGAGCAGCAGGTAAGAGGCGCTGGTGGTCTGCATCAGATTAATGATCTGTCTGACATGATTCGCGTTCACCCCGTGGTTCAGCAGCAGCAGAGAACTCTGCGTCAGGGAACCGCCGGACTTATGCATGGACACCGCCGCCATATCCGCTCCTGCCGCCATCGCGGAAATCGGAAGATTCTTCCCGAAATACAGATGCGTTCCGTGCGCCTCATCCACCAGAACCTTCATTCCCCTTGCGTGCGCCGCCTTCACAATCGATCGCAGATCAGAGCAGATCCCGTAATAAGTAGGATTATTTATCAAAACAGCAACCGCGTCCGGGTTCTCCTCCATCGCCTTCTCTAACTTCGACATCTCCATGCCCAGCGAGATTCCAAGCTCACTGTTCACCTCCGGATTCACATACACCGGAATCGCGCCGCAGATGACCAGCGCGTTAATCGCGCTCTTATGGACATTCCTCGGCATAATAATCTTATCCCCCGCCTTACAGACGGACAGCAGCATACTCTGCACTGCCGATGTGGTTCCCCCCACCATCAGGAAGGAAGCCGCGGCCCCGAACGCGTCGGCAGCCAGATCCTCCGCGTCCTTGATGACCGAAACGGGGTGACATAAGTTGTCCAGCGGCTTCATGGAATTCACATCCAGGCTCACGCACTTCTCACCCAGAAGCTGAACCAGCTCCGGATTCCCCCGTCCCCTCTTATGCCCCGGCACATCAAAGGGAACCACCCGCTTCCTCCGAAAGCGCTCCAAAGCCTCATAGATTGGAGCGCGCTTTTGATTCTCAAGATTCATGACCTTCTACCTTCCCCTTTCCACGCATAATGTACACAAAAAAAGCAGATGACATACATCATCTGCCTCCTTATGGCTTCCATTATCGGGACTG
>CALWGS010000112.1 GCA_944380155.1 uncultured Lachnospiraceae bacterium | reverse complement strand
GGATATTAATTATTTCAGTCCCGTTCTTCCAAAGCGCGTGAATACCACGGGGGGCTACTATTCTTATCTTAAGATTGCGGAAGGCTGCAGCAAGCATTGTACGTATTGTATTATTCCAAAGATTCGGGGAGAGTACCGCAGTGCGCGGATGGAGGACCTGATACGGGAGGCGGAATACCTGGCAGAGGGCGGCGCAAAGGAGCTGATTCTGGTGGCTCAGGAGACAACGGTTTATGGAATGGACTTATACGGAAGGAAAATGCTGCCCGAGCTTCTGACCAGGCTTTGTCGGATTGACGGCATTTCCTGGATTCGGATTCTGTACTGTTACCCGGAAGAAGTTACGGACGAGCTGATCGAAGTGATGAAGCGCGAGCCGAAGATCTGCAGATATCTTGACATCCCCATTCAGCATGCCTCGGATGAAATTTTAAAGCGCATGGGAAGGCGCACCAGCCATGCAGAGCTGACGGAGCTGATTGAAAGACTTCGGAGGGAGCTTCCGGATATTGTGTTAAGAACCTCCCTGATTACCGGATTCCCCGGTGAGACCGAAGAGGATCACGAGATCCTTAAGGACTTCGTCCGGACCATGCGGTTTGACCGTCTTGGGGTCTTCCCGTATTCCAGAGAAGAAGGAACCCCTGCCGACCGGATGAAGCCCCAGATCACGAAGAAGATGAAGCTGTCCCGCCGCAGGGAGCTGATGGAGATTCAGCAGCAGATTGCCTTCGCTCTGGCACAGGAGAAGGAGGGGAAGGTCTTTGACGTGCTGATTGAGGGAGAACTTCCGGAGGACGGAGTCTATGTCGGAAGAACCTATATGGACGCGCCGGGCGTGGACGGCTATCTGTTTCTTAAGACGGACGCGAAGATTTTGTCCGGGGAGATGGTGAAGGCTGTTGTAACGGGCGCAAAGGATTATGACTTAATCGGAGAGCTTTATGACGAGGAGCAGGAAGGGAGAACACTATGAATCTGCCAAATAAAATAACCATATTCCGGGTATGCATGATCCCGTTTTTCTTGATTTTTATGCTGATCCCGGAGATTCCGGGAGGAAACTATATCGCGGCGGTTCTGTTTGTCGTCGCGGCGATTTCAGATGCCGTAGACGGGCATATTGCCAGGAAGAACCATCTGGTGACGAATTTTGGAAAATTCATGGATCCGCTGGCTGATAAGCTGTTGGTCTGTTCCGCGCTGATTTGCTTTGTGGAATCCGGCCTGATGCCGTCATGGATTGTCATTCTGATTATCGGCAGGGAATTCATCATCAGCGGTTTTCGCCTGGTGGCCTCAGATAAGGGAGTTGTCATTGCGGCAAGCTATTGGGGAAAGTTCAAGACGACATTCCAGATTATTATGTGTGTTCTGCTGATTGTACATCTGCCATACGCCTGGTTCCATGTTCTGGAACAGATTCTGATCTACCTTTCCCTGGTTCTTACCCTGATTTCACTTGCGGATTATGTGGTTAAGAACCGCCATGTGCTGAAGGAGGAGGAAAAATGATCGCAGAGCTTGTCAGTGTGGGAACCGAGCTGCTGCTCGGAAATATTGTCAACACGAACGCAAGATACCTGTCCGAGCAGTGCGCTGCGTTAGGGATTCACGTCTACTACCAGGTGACGGTGGGAGATAATGAGGAACGGCTGACACAGGTGATTCGAACGGCCCTGGATCGTTCGCAGCTTGTGATTCTGACCGGTGGATTGGGTCCGACCGAGGACGATCTGACAAGAGAGGCCGCTGCCCGCGCCTTAGGATTGCGTCTTACGGAAGATTCCCATACCAGGGAAAGAATCGAAGCGTACTTCAGGAACAGCATTCACAAGACGATCAGTCCGAATAACTGGAAACAGGCTCTTGTGATCGAGGGAGCCGAGGTTCTGGACAATGATAACGGGACAGCTCCCGGCCTGTTTGTGCATACAGGGAACGGAAAGCATGTGATTCTGCTGCCGGGGCCGCCGAATGAGCTGATCCCGATGTTCCGGACTCAGGTTTTGCCGATTCTGTCCGGATTGTGCGGCGGCAAGGGAACTCTGTATTCGTATATGGTGAAGCTGTGCGGGATCGGGGAGAGCATGGCGGAGACCATGATCCGGGATCTGATTGACTCTCAGATCAATCCTACCATCGCTACCTACGCCAAATCCGGTGAGGTTGATATCCGGGTTACGGCCTTCGCGCAGGATGAAGAGGAAGGGAGGCGGCTGACGCTCCCTGTTGTAGAGGAGCTGAAGAAGAGATTCGGAGATCATATCTATACGCTTCGTGAGGAGGAGACTCTTGAGGCCCATGTAATCGGACTGCTTCAGGAGCTTGGATTTACTGTTTCCATGGCGGAATCCTGTACGGGCGGTCTGTTATGCGGCAGGCTTGTAAATGTGCCGGGAGCGTCCGATGTGTTAAAGAGTGCCTTTGTTACTTATGCAAATGAAGCCAAGGAACGGCTTGGTGTCAGACATGATACGCTCGTGACATACGGCGCGGTCAGCGCTCAGACGGCAGAGGAGATGGCGGAAGCGGCGGCGAAGGCTGCGGGCGCGGATGCTGCAGTTTCTGTGACCGGAATTGCGGGGCCGGACGGCGGAACGAAAGAGAAACCGGTTGGAACCGTATATCTTGCGTGCTGGGTCAGAGGCACGGTCAGCGTGAAACACTTTTTATTTCATGGAAACCGTGCGAAGGTTCGGGAGCTTTCTGTGCAGTATGCGCTGGATCTGCTGAGGCGCTGTCTGCTTGAACAAAAGCGAACGCTGTAAAAGCGTATGCAATTTCCCGATCATTTTTCAAAGAACTACCATATAAATGACACACACTGGTATCATAATAAAGACAAACTTACATAGGAGCCAGATGATGCAGTAGTTTTTATATGGAGGTTTTCAGATGAATATAAGAATCCGAACAGGCAGGGTTATCTTATTATTGCTGTGTGTTCTTTCACTGGTTTCCGGCTGTATGGGGCGTGATGATTCGGAACAGAGTACGAACGGCACGATCGGGATGCAGTCCGGTACCGCCGTGACGGAGAACAGCATTACCCAGCTTCCCCCCGAGCCCGGAAGTGTATCGGAGGATGGAAGTGATGACTCCTCTTCAGAGGATGTGTCTGTCGAACCGGTTCAGGTTCGAATTCTGCAGATTTATACCATGAACGCGTCTACTCTGGAGCCGGAAGCAGTATCCGTTCTGATTCCGCAGGATACGGAGCTGACGCCGGAATTCATTGTGGATACGGTAATTGCTACGCTGGAGGATCAGGGATACACCATTGAGGTAGAATCTGTCACGACACAGGAGGATGCCGTTGTCGTAAGCTTTTACAAGAATCAGGCGCCGTCCTCCGGATTTGGGAGTTCGGCGGAGAGCGCGGTATTGGATGTATTCGCACAGAGCCTTGTCGATAATCTGGAGGATTACCGCAAGGTCATATACCGGCTGGAAGGGGATGCTTATTCCTCCGGTCACTTTGAATTCGGCCTGGATCAGGTGTACCTGGAGAGGGCGAACTGAGAATAGAACAAGGGAAAGGAATTCCTGGACCATGAGCAGGGTAGTGATGATCGGCGCAGGAGCTGCCGGTATGATGGCAGCCATAACGGCTGCCGGGAACGGTCATGATGTGATCGTATGCGAGAAGAATGAGAAGCCGGGCAAGAAATTATATATCACCGGCAAGGGACGCTGCAATCTGACGAATGCCGTGGACGCGGAAGGGATGCTTCGAAGTGTGATGTCGAATCCGCGTTTCCTTTACAGCGCCGTTTCGGGATTTGACAGCTTTGATACCATGCGTTTCTTTGAAGGCCTGGGACTTGAACTCAAAGTCGAGAGAGGCGGCCGGGTCTTCCCGCAGTCGGACAAGTCGTCCGATGTAATTTCCTGTCTGGAGCGGGAGATGCGGCGCAGGAAGGTGACGCTGATGCTGAATACGGAGGTCGTTTCCGTGGAAGCAAAGGACGGCACTTTTTCCTGCGTTGTACTTCAGGACGGCAGAAGGCTGTATGCGGATGCCTGCGTGATTGCGACAGGAGGGATGTCGTACCCTCTGACCGGTTCGACCGGAGACGGGTACCGGTTTGCCGCCGCTCTCGGACATACGGTAACGGATCGGTATCCGTCCCTGGTCGGTGTCCGGGTGAAAGAGGATTTCGTAAGAGAGCTTGAGGGACTGTCTCTTAAGAATATTGAGCTGCATCTCAAAGAAGCAGTTCAGCCTTATACAGCCCCCGGGGAGGGTGTAATTCCTAAGAAGCATTCATCCTCTAAGAAGAAGGATGTATTTTCCGCCTTCGGGGAACTGGTCTTCACTTCGGACGGGATGAGTGGTCCGGTCGTTTTAAGCGCGAGCAGTTACATCGGTCCACTGCTTGCGAAGAAGCCTCTGATCCTCTCTCTGGATCTGAAGCCGGCTCTGTCCGAGGAGCAGCTTGACGCAAGAATCTTAAGGGATTTTGACGAAATGAAGAACAGGCAGTATAAAAATGCGCTGGAACATCTCTTGCCACAAAAGCTGATTGGCGTTATAATTAGGCTGAGTGAGATCGAGCCGGACAAGAGAGTGAATCTTGTCACGAAGGACGAGAGGCGACGCCTGGCCTCGTTGTTGAAGAACCTGACCTTTCATGTTGAATCCCTTAGAGACTTTAAAGAGGCGGTGATTACGAAGGGCGGAGTGAAGGTTTCAGAAATCGTCCCTTCCACAATGGAATCAAAGCTGGTTTCCCGGCTTTATTTTGCGGGAGAGGTCATGGATCTCGATGCCCTGACGGGCGGCTATAATCTACAGATTGCGTGGTCTACCGCAAGAGCGGCGGGACTGGCGATCGAATGAGGAGGACACATGAAGCATTACAGCATCGCTATTGACGGACCGGCCGGAGCCGGGAAGAGTACAATAGCAAAGAAAGCGGCAAAAAGGCTCGGATTCCTGTACGTGGATACCGGTGCAATGTACCGGGCCCTGGCGCTGTACTTTATCAGACAGGGTATTTCGGCGGACGAGGAGGATAGAATTGGGGAGGTGCTTGACGATGCGGATATTACAATCGCATACGAGGACGGCACGCAGCAGGTCTATCTGAACGGGGAGAATGTGAGCGGACTGATCCGCACGGAGGATGTGAGCCGGATGACTTCTGCCACATCGCGTTATGCCGCGGTCCGGTCAAAGCTTCTTCAGCTTCAGAGGAAGCTCGCGAAGGAAGCGGATGTCGTGATGGACGGCAGGGATATCGGGACGTTCGTATTGCCGGATGCCGATCTGAAGATTTATATGACAGCCGGAAGCAGGGAGCGCGCAAAAAGAAGATTTTTGGAATTGACGGAACAGGGAATTCCATGTAATATAGAAGAGATAGAGAAGGGGATTATCGAGAGGGACGAGAGGGATATGAACCGGGAGATTGCACCGCTTGCCAAAGCTGAGGATGCGGTTCTGCTGGATACTTCTCAGATGTCCGTGGAAGAGGTTGCGGACGCGGTTCTCGCCATGTATCAGAACAAAGCGGCAGGGGGAAACGGAACGTGAAGGTTACGGTGGCCCGTTCTGCGGGATTTTGCTTCGGAGTGAAGAGGGCGGTGGATACCGTATATGAGCAATCCTCTCTTCATTCTCCGGTCTACACATACGGCCCGATTATCCACAATGAGGAAGTGGTTGCGGATCTGGCCGCGAAGGGGGTTCGGGCTGTAGAAAGCGTGGAGGAGCTTTCCTGTCTTCCAAAGGGAGTTGTCATTATCCGTTCCCACGGAGTATCCGAGAGAGTCTATCAGCAGATTGAACAGCTTGGATTCGAGATCGTAGATGCGACCTGTCCGTTTGTATTGAAGATACACCGGATTGTGAAAGAAAAAAGCAAAGAGGGCCGCAGAATCATTATAATCGGGAATCAAGATCATCCCGAAGTGAAGGGCATCTGTGGATGGTGCAGCCAGGATGCGATTGTAATTAAAGTTTCGAAGGAAGCAGAAGAATTGGATCTTCCGGAAGGAACCAAGGTCTGTGTTGTAGCGCAGACGACATTTAATTACAAGAAATTTCAAGATTTAGTTGAAATTCTCTCAGAAAAGCGTTATGATATTCTTGTTTTAAATACGATATGCTCGGCTACCGAAGAGCGTCAGGCAGAGACTTCAAACCTCGCCAGAAGTTCGGATGCCATGATCGTGATCGGGGGCAGGCATAGCTCGAATACACAGAAGCTTTATAAGATTACAAAAAGAGAATGTGAGAGTACTTACTATATACAGACACTTAGTGACCTGGATTGGGAGAAGTTTCAGTCCTTTCGTAGCGTAGGTATTACAGCAGGGGCATCGACCCCACATACTATAATCAAGGAGGTTTATACCAGAATGTCAGAAATGAGCTTTGATCAATTATTAGAGGAGTCGTTGGTAACAATACACAACGGCGACATTGTAGAAGGGACGGTTATCCGGGTGAAGGAAGACGAGATCGTCCTGAATATAGGGTACAAGGCAGACGGAATCATCACAAGGAGCGAGTACACGAACACACCGAATGTGGATTTAAGGCAGCTTGTTCATGAGGGCGAGAAGATGCAGGCGAAGGTTATGAAGGTGAATGATGGCGAGGGACAGGTTCTGCTTACTTATAAGAGGCTGGCTGCCGAGAAGGGCAACAAGAGGCTCGAGGAAGCATTCAACAACAAGGAGATTCTGAAGGCAAAGGTTACGACGGTCTTAGAGGGCGGTCTGACGGTTGTGATGGATGAGGCGAGGATCTTCATTCCCGCAAGCCTGGTGTCCGATACCTATGAGAAGAACCTTGAGAAGTACAAGGATCAGGAGATTGAATTCGTAATCAGCGAGTTCAATCCGAAGAGAAGAAGGATTATCGGTGATCGCAAGCAGATTCTGGTTGCAAGGAAGCAGGCGATGCAGAAGGAGCTGTTTGAGAGAATCCACATCGGCGATACGGTAGAGGGCGTTGTCAAGAATGTGACGGACTTCGGCGTGTTCATCGACCTCGGCGGAGCGGATGGACTTCTTCATATTTCTGAGATGTCCTGGGGCAGAGTGGAGAATCCAAAGAAGGTGTTCAAGGTCGGCGATCAGGTGAAGGCATTCATTAAGGATATTTCCGGTGAGAAGATTGCCTTAAGCCTTAAGTTCCCCGATCAGAACCCTTGGACGAATGCAGATGAGAAGTTCGCGATCGGAACTGTAATCACAGGCAGAGTTGCCCGTATGACGGATTTCGGTGCTTTCGTAGAGCTCGAGCCCGGGGTGGACGCGCTGCTGCATGTATCCCAGATTGCAAGGGAGCATGTGGACAAGCCGGCAGATGTCCTTAAGATCGGACAGCAGATCACAGCCAAGATTGTTGATTTCAACAAGGATGAGAAGAAGATTTCTTTAAGCATCAAGGCGTATGAGGCCGATAAGGAGAAAGCAGCGGCTGAGGAAGCACAGACCGAGAAATAATTGAGAATGACGGGTGCATGGTATCGTTTGTGCACCGGGCGCTTTCCAACCGGTGAAAGGAATCGGAAAGCGCCTTTTTCATTTCATCGAAAGGAATTCCGGGTTAGTTTGCACCCATGTTCTGCAAAAGTTTTGGTTGATTTTTTAAGAGATATCTAGTATATTGATGTATGGATAGAAAGTGTGCGGGAATCCGGGTGAAAGCGGATGTATTCTGCACAGATGGGAGAAATTATGCACAATACAGTGAAAGTTGCCGTAGACGCGATGGGCGGT
Organism: uncultured Lachnospiraceae bacterium; assembly: GCA_944380155.1. Classification (GTDB taxonomy): domain Bacteria; phylum Bacillota; class Clostridia; order Lachnospirales; family Lachnospiraceae; genus Caccomorpha. Next base: position 4,084 of record CALWGS010000112.1, on the reverse strand, counting down.
GATCTTGCCCCCCTTGAAATTGTGAAGGGCGCGGTGGAAGCGGTCAATGAAAAGGACGGAATTGAGGTATTTCTCGTCGGCGTTAAGGAGGCTGTAGATGCCGAACTTGCCAAGTACAGCTACGACAAAAGCAGAATCACAGTGGTCCCGGCCAGCGAGGTGATTAGCAACAATGAGTCTCCTACCCTGGCAATCAGAAGGAAGAAAGATTCCTCCATTGTAGTTGCTCTGAATATGGTGAAGAAGGGCGAAGCGGACGCATTTGTGTCGGCGGGCTCTACCGGAGCCGTACTGGTCGGGGCACAGGCTATTGCAGGCAGGATCAAGGGTGTGGAAAGGCCGCCCCTTGCACCGCTGATTCCAACGACGAAGGGATCTTCCCTGCTTGTGGACTGCGGGGCGAATGTGGATGCCAGGCCGTCTCATCTGGTTGCATTCGCAAGAATGGGTTCCGTCTATATGGAATATGTCATGGGCGTGAAGAATCCGCGTGTTGCCATTGTTAATATCGGCGCTGAGGAGGAGAAAGGGAACCAGCTGGTGAAGGAGACCTATCCTCTGTTGAAGGAATGTGCCGATATTAATTTCATCGGGAACATTGAAGCCAGGGAGATTCCGAATGGCGGAGCGGATGTCATTGTTTGTGAGGCTTTTGTCGGAAATGTAATTCTGAAACTGTATGAGGGAGTCGGAGGCGCATTGATTGGAACAATCAAGAAGGGGCTGATGAGCACCACCCGGAGCAAAATCGGCGCACTGTTGTGCAAGCCGGCCTTAAAGCAGACGCTGAAGGCGTTTGATTTGTCTGCCTATGGAGGGGCCCCCATGCTGGGATTGAACGGACTGGTTGTGAAGACACACGGAAGTTCCAAGAGTGTCGAGATCAAGAATTCGATTCTGCAGTGTGTGACCTTTTCAGAGCAGAGGATCAACGACAAGATAAAGGCAAGGTTCAGTCAGTAATATTAATGTTAGGAAAGGTGATTAGAAGATGGAATTTGAAAAATTGAAGAAGATTATCGCGGAAGTACTGAATGTGGAGGAAGAGGAGATCACGATGGAGACAACCTTTGTTGATGATCTCGGGGCGGATTCCCTTGATATCTTTCAGATTATAATGGGAATCGAAGAAGAGTTCGATATTGAGATTGCGAACGAAGAGGCAGAGAAGATTGTAACCGTCGGAGATGCGGTAGAACAGATTAAGAACGCGCTGAATTGAATCATGGTGCCTGTCGGGCTCCTTCTGAACAGAAGGAATTCAAAAAAGCTTCACCGGGGATTTCCATCCTTTGTGAAGCTCTTTTCAAGACAGGGGAAACAGGTGATGAGAGCAGAATCATGAGGAAAAGGAGCAGGTTATGAAACAGGCTGCGAATACGGTTCAGACCGGAGATATTGTCGTTTCAAAAAGAATGCTGGGATTTGAAAAAAGAATTGGATACATGTTCCGGAATAAGAAACTGCTGCGGCAGGCTCTTACGCACAGTTCGTTTGCCAATGAGAAGAGACTGAATAAGCTGGCGAACAACGAGCGTCTGGAGTTTCTTGGAGATGCTGTGCTTGAGCTGACCTCAAGTGAATATTTATTCCATGAACATGAAAGGATGCCGGAGGGAGAACTGACCAAGCTGAGGGCCAGTCTGGTATGTGAGTCTACACTGGCGCTGTGTGCAAGGGAGCTTGCGCTTGGTGAACACCTTCTGTTAGGGAAGGGAGAAGCGTCAACAGGAGGAAGGGAGAGAGATTCTATTCTCTCAGACGCAATGGAGGCCCTGATTGGCGCAATCTATTTAGACGGTGGTCTTACTAGCGCAAAAGAGTTCATCGGCCGGTTTATCCTCTCCGATATGGAACATAAAAAGCTCTTTTTCGATAGCAAGACTATCCCGCAGGAGATGGTGCAGAGCGAGTACAGAAAGCAGCTCTGCTATGAGCTTTTGTCGGAAGAGGGACCGGATCACAACAAGAAATTTACCGTCCTGGCCCATATGGAGGGCATGCCTCTTGCTCAGGGTGTCGGAAGAACCAAGAAGGCGGCAGAGCAGAATGCCGCATATCATTCAATTCTGATGCTCAAGAAGGGGGAATGGAATGTATCTGAAGCAGATCGAAGTGCAGGGGTTTAAGTCCTTTGCCAATAAGATAGTCTTTGAGTTCGGCGGCGGAATTACGGGGATTGTAGGACCGAATGGGAGCGGTAAAAGCAACATAGCCGATGCGGTTCGCTGGGTGCTTGGAGAACAGAGTGCCAGGCAGTTAAGAGGGAGCAGGATGGAGGATGTGATCTTTTCGGGAACACAAACCAGAAAGCCCCTTGGTTCTGCCAGTGTATCGATTACGCTGGATAATTCCGATCACAGGCTCCCGATTGATTATGATCAGGTAACGGTTACAAGAAGAGTCTACCGTTCCGGCGAAAGCGAATACCTGATTAACGGTGCGGCATGCAGGCTGCGGGATGTTCAGGAGCTCTTTTTGGATACGGGAATCGGCCAGGAAGGATATTCCATCATCGGGCAGGGACAGATCGATAAGGTCTTAAGCGGAAGGCCGGAGGAGAGGAGAGAGCTCTTCGATGAGGCCGCCGGAATCGTTAAGTTCAAAAAGCGAAAAGCGGCTGCCGAAAAGAATCTGGAGGAGGAAAGAGCAAATCTGCTCCGAATTGAAGATATCCTCTCCGAAATCGAGAAGCAGCTCGGCCCCCTTGAGAAACAGTCGGAGAAGGCCAGGGAATATTTGCGGCTTCGAGAGGAATTAAAGCAAAAGGAGCTCTCATCCTTCCTGGCCCAGTACGAACGGGATCAGGAAGCGGAGCGGGAGCTGGATCAGAAACGGCTGCTTGTCTCGGATGAGCTTGCGGACGCAAGGCTGGAGTATGATAATACAAAAGAAGAGTATGAACGCCTGGAGACAGAGCTTGAGCAGTACAGCCAGAGGATCGAGGCCATGCGCCTTGGACGAAGCGAGTTCGATCTGTCCGCCCAGAAGCTGGCCGGACAGATTGAGCTGCTGAAGGAGCAGATTTCATCCGAGGAGCAGAGAAAGACACAGCTGAACGAACGGCTGGAACAGCTGGCCGCGGAAATTTCCCGGAATGAACAGCAGTGCCGGACCGAGCTTGGAAGAAAAAATGAGATCGATGAGAAGCTCGATCGTCTGGATATTGACAGAAGTCTGGCTGCGGAGGAACTGAACCGTCTGCGCGACTCCATCAGGGATGCATCGGAGCAGGTAAAGGAGCGTAATTCCGATATTATTTCCATTCTGAATGAGAACACGACAATTAAGGGCAGCCTCCAGCGGTATCGGACCATCTTGGAGCAGAACCAGATTAAGAAGGCACAGCTGAGCCAGAAGCTTTTGAGTAATAAAAGCGAGGAAGCAGAGTGCCTGGAACAGGTCACGCAGGAGAAGGCAAAACTTAAGGACCTTTCCTCCCGGATCCTGGCTCAGACACGGGAGAATGAGGAACAGAGCCGGAAGATGAATGAGGTTCAGGAAGAGATTGACACACTGACCGTCCGGTTCAATGAGAGCCAGAAGCGTTACCTGAGCGATGTTTCCAGGCTGGAGTCCCTCAGGAATATCGCGGAACGATATGAGGGATACGGCGGCAGTATCCGGCGTGTCATGGAGAAAAAGAAGGAGTATCCGGGAATCCATGGTGTTGTGGCCGATCTGATACAGACCAAAAAAGAATATGAAACCGCGATTGAAATCGCGCTGGGAGGAAGTATTCAAAATATTGTAACAGATACGGAGGATACGGCAAAGTCACTGATTGAATATCTTAAGAAAAATCGCCTCGGACGCGCGACCTTCCTGCCGCTGACCAGTATAACCGATCGTTCCAGGAAGGATCCGGCAGTTCTTTCGGAGGAGGGAATGATTGGAACAGCGGACAGTCTGATCCGGACCGCGGATCGTTACCGGACGCTGGCTGGATTCCTGCTGGGACGAGTCTATGTGGCGGATACGATTGATCATGCGCTCCGGATCGCGAGAAAATACGGATATACCCTTCGAATTGTGACCCTGGAGGGAGAACAGCTGAGTCCAGGGGGATCTTTATCCGGAGGGG
>CALWGS010000111.1 GCA_944380155.1 uncultured Lachnospiraceae bacterium | reverse complement strand
TGCGGACGCGTCTTAATCATATCGTGCGTCGGCACGATCCCTCCCTTGTCCGCAATCTTCTGCAGCCTCTCATCAAACGCGAGGTGACACTTCTTATATTTCATGCCGCTCCCGCACCAGCAGACATCATTTCTTCCAACGTGAATCATTCCTTCTTCTCCTTCCCTCTCTCCTCTCTGGCATGCTCGCCCGGACCGGGCGTCTGCAAATCCGTGATCCCGACCTCCCTTGGCCCTACATGGGTTGAGAATACAATCTGCGTGCTGGTTCTCCCGAACCGCTGAAGATGCCCGATAAACTGATCCAGCTCCGCCGTAGACGGAAATGCCGCCTTAATCAGCATGGAATAATTCCCCGTCACGCAGCTGCATTCCAGCACATTCGGACAGGACTCCATATACGGATAGAAGACATGCTTCTGATCCGGCTCGACCTCCAGATTAATGAAGGCCGTCACATGATAGCCCAGCTTCACGGGGTCTAATCGAACCGAATACCCCTTGATAATCCCCTCCTTCTCCATGCGATCCAGCCTTGCGGACACTGCAGGCGAGGACAGATAGGTCTTTTCCGCTATGGTCTTAAGCGGAGTCCTTGCGTTCTTCTTCAATATTGATAAAATCTGACGATCGATCTGATCCATTGTCATATCCCTCCGAACCCGATATCTCGAGATATCCCTCTTCTTTGGATGATGCCATGTCCCATTCACTCCCACGGCATACCGGCGCCATGTGCCTCTCCCTTCCATTATACTGTCGGCCGCCCGCCTTTTCAACCGCTAAATCGGTTTCGACTTAAATTAATAAGGTATTTTCCCGTTTGAATAAACTATTTTAAGTTCACGCCGTCAAAATTGTAGATTCTTTCACAATTCTGCTCCCTCTCTTTACACCCGGCGCGAAACGTGCTATCCTCCTAATCGTTGATGAAGACTTTGCTCATTGAAAGGAGAGCACCATGAATACAACAGATTCCAGAATTGAATCCGATTCCATCGGAAGCCTGTCCGTTCCGGCAGATGCTTATTACGGGGTACAGTCCCTGCGCGCAGCTTATAACTTCCCGATTACGGGCCGCAGACTTCACCCGATTTTCATAAATAGTCTTGCTAAAATTAAGAAGGCCGCCGCGATCACCAATAAGGACGCGGGCGAGCTGTCCCCCTCCATTGCCGATGCCATTATCTCTGCCTGTGACGAGATTATCTCCGGCAGACTGCATGACGAGTTCATCGTCGACGCCATCCAGGGCGGCGCAGGAACCTCGGCCAACATGAACGCCAACGAAGTCATTGCCAACCGCGCGATTGAGCTCCTTGGCGGAACCAAGGGAGATTACACCCTGGTTCATCCGAACGATCATGTCAATATGGCACAGTCCACCAATGACGTCATTCCTACGGCGGGCCACTTGACCGTCCTGACTCTGGCAGAGGCAGCCGAGAAGGAGCTGCACCGTCTCTATGCCGCGTTAAGCTGCAAGGCGGAAGAGTTCGACGGTGTTCTCAAAATGGGGCGGACCCAGTTACAGGACGCGGTTCCGATGCGCCTCGGACAGACCTTCTCCGCGTATGCCTCCATGCTCAAGCGTGATATCATCCGTCTGAGAATTATACATAAAGAGATGCTCACTGTGAACCTCGGCGGCACGGCCATCGGTACGGCCATCAATGTGTCTCCGTACTATCTGGAGCATGTTGTGGAGAACCTCTCCCAGATTTCCGGCTTCCCGCTGCGCCAGGCTGAGAACTTATTTGACGCGACGCAGAACCTGGATACCTTCGTGGATGCCTCCGGCGTCTTAAAGTCCTGCGCGGTCAACCTCTCGAAGATGTGCAACGACCTGCGCCTGCTCTCAAGCGGCCCCAAGACCGGCATCGCCGAGATTAACCTTCCTCCGAAGCAGAACGGCTCCTCCATCATGCCGGGCAAGATCAACCCCGTCATTCCGGAGGTGGTATCGCAGGTAGCATTCCATATCATCGGGAACGATACTGCAATCACCATCGCGGCAGAGAGCGGACAGCTTGAGCTCAACGCATTTGAGCCCGTCCTGTTCTTCTCCCTGTTCAGTTCCTTCGACACTCTCACCCATGCGGTAGCAACACTGATTGATAACTGCATCGAGGGAATCACGGCCAACGAGGAGCACTGTCTGGAGCTCATGGACGCAAGCGTTGGAATCTCCACCGTCCTCTGCCCTTACATCGGCTACACCAGAGCCGCACAGATTGCCAAGACCTCGTTGAAGACCGGTGTTCCCGTCAGGGAGCTCGTTCTGAAGGAAGGACTGTTATCCGAGGAACAGTTAAACGATCTGCTGAATCCTCTCAAGATGACACAGCCCGCGACAACCGTCTGACAGATTCTGACTTAACTTACATACCCATACCCCGCGCTCCGCTCAGCAGCCGCTGTACTTCAGCCATTTCCCGCTTCTGAACCGGAGCGCGAAGCATATCACGCGGAATACCCAGTCCATCACCATGGCGATCCAGACTCCGACCGCTCCGTACCCGAATCCGACTCCGATGACATAGCTGAACACAATCCGGAACGCGAACATGGAAAAAATCGAAATTCCCATCGTGTATTTCACATCATTTGCGGCACGCAGCGCGTTCGGCAGCGTGAAGGACGCCGGCCAGAGCAGCATCGCGAACCCGTTATGAATCCAGATCAGAAGCATGCCAAGACTCCTGGTCTCTTCCGAGATATTGTAGATGCGCAGCGTCAGCGGCAGTGTCAGCAGAATCCCCATGTTCAGCACTGCCGTAATCAAATACGTAATCTTAAGGAGCTTCTTTGTATAATGGATGGCCTGCTCCCGGTCCGCCGCGCCGACACACCGTCCGATCACCGTAATCATGGCAAGATTCATTGCCTGTCCCGGAATACAGCCCATACTGTCCAGATTATTCGCGACCGCGTTGGCGGCAATCTGAACCGTGCCGAATCCTGATATAATGCTGACAACCAGCACCCTTCCCAGCTGGAACAGACTGTTCTCAAGTCCGTTCGGAACCCCGATATGCAGAATACTGCGAATCAGCTTCGGATTCAGATGCAGCAGACTCTTCCCCGGGATGTAGATCAGATTCTTTGAATTTCCCGCCAGGCGGAACATAATCACGGCGGCAAGCATTCTCGAGATGAGAGAAGCAATCGCCGCTCCGGCCGCTCCCATGTCAAATCCGAAAATCAGAATAGAATTCCCAATGATGTTCACAATATTCATCAGAAGCGACGTCAGCATGGAAACCCTGGAATTGCCCATGGAGCGAAACAGCGCCGCGCAGGAATTATACATGGCAAGGAACGGGTAAGACAGCGCGGAAATCAGCAGATAGATTAGTGCGCTGCTCATCACGTCGTCCTCGATGGTTCCGAAGAACAGATGCAGCAGCTCCTCCCGGAAGGCAATGGTAATCCCCATGATACCGGCCGAAATCAGTACGGTTATGATGAGAAGCTGTCCTGCAGACTCACAGGCGTCCTCTCTGCGCCTGCTTCCGATGAACTGAGAGCAGACAACCGCCCCGCCCGTCGCGATTGCCGCGAAAATATTGATGATCAGATTGTTGATCATATCCACCAGCGACACTCCCGAGATCGCCGCTTCCCCGGCCGCGGACACCATCACCGTATCTGCCATCCCGACCGTAATCGCCAGAATCTGCTCGATCACCAGGGGTATGATCAGCTTTTTCAACATTTGATTTGTAAACAGTGGTTCTTTTTCCATTCTTTTGTACCCTCCCTCTCTTCCTCCATTCAGAAACTGTCATCCGAATGGTATCTCAGCTATTGTAACACAGAAAATGCCTGCGGGCAACCAAAGTTCAAGGCCAGAAAGATCCCCCGGCCCCATTGACAAACTAAGAAAAAATCGCTATGATTTCATGTGTGATTAACAAATTCTTAAGAAAAGAGGAAGATTTCATGAAGATTAAAATAACCGCCGACAGCTCCTGTGATCTGTCTGAGGAGCTGCTGCAACGATATCAGATTTCCATGCTTCCTTTATACATTATTAAAGGAACCTCCGACTATAAGGACGGACTTGAGATCAAACCGGCGGATATCTTTGCCCATGTAGCGGCCGGCGGAGAATTATGCTCGACCTCCGCAATCAATGTACAGGATTATATCCGGTATTTCCGAAAATACCGGGAGGATTTTGATTATGTAATTCATCTGAATATCGGATCCGGTTTCTCAAGCTGCTACCGCAATGCCTGCGCCGCGGCGGAGGAGGTCGATCAGGTCTATATCATTGACTCTGAGAACCTCACCACCGGGACCGGCTACCTTGCCATCCAAGCGGCACTCCTGGCAGAATCGGGCGTGACTCCGAATGAGATTGTAGAGGAGATCTGCAGACTCCGCGGGAAAATCGAGGTCAGCTTCGTGATTGACAAGCTGGATTATCTTAAGAAGGGCGGGCGCTGCTCGAGCGTGACGGCATTCGGTGCGAATCTTCTGAACATCAAGCCCTGTATCGAAGTTGTGCACGGCGCGATGACGGTCGGAAAAAAGTATCGGGGTCCCTTCCAGAAATGCGTCCTTCAATATATCAAAGACCGCCTGGAGGGCCGGACCGACCTGAAGCCGGATCTGATGCTGATCACCCATGCCGCCTGCCCGAAGGAACTGGTAAGGGCCGTTCAGGATACGGCAGATCAATACGCCCGGTTCCGCTCCCGGTATGTCACCGAGGCCGGATGCACGGTCTCCAGCCACTGCGGCCCGAATACGCTTGGGATCATATTTGCCCGCGTATAGTCATATACGTTTCGTATAGCCATATACGTTTCGTATAGCCATATACGTTTCGTATAGCCCCATACGGAACACATAACGCCGGAAAATAGTACTTGCATTTTATAAAAGAAGTGCTATAATAATGTCTGACATTTGAATAGAACAGCCTTTGGGGCAGGGTGCAATTCCCGATCGGCGGTACAGTCCGCGAGCGCATGGCGCAGACCCGGTGCAACTCCGGGACCGACAGTATAGTCTGGATGATAAAAGGCGTGTCA
>CALWGS010000110.1 GCA_944380155.1 uncultured Lachnospiraceae bacterium | reverse complement strand
GGAGCTCGCGGACTGGTATGTGCGGTTCGTATTTGTGGCTGTGCTTGGTATGGTGAACGGAGCGAACTTCACGGACGGACGGGATGGTCTGGCGTCCGGAGTTACGGTTCTGATCGCGACCTTCTTTGCCGTATCGGCCATCGGATTCGGGAGCGGGACGGCGCCGGTGGCCTGCGCGGTAACGGGAGCACTTCTCGGATTTTTGTTATATAATGCCTATCCTGCCCGCGTGTTCATGGGGGATACCGGGTCGCTTGCCCTTGGGGGCTTTGTGGCTGCGGCGGCTCTGATGCTGCGGATGCCGCTGTACATCGTGATTGTGGCAGCCGTATACCTGGCGGAGGTGCTGTCCGTCATCATTCAGGTGGGATATTATAAGCTTACGAAAGGAAGAAGATTCTTCAAAATGGCGCCGCTGCATCACCATTTTGAACTGTGCGGCTGGCCGGAAACCAAGGTTGTGGCAGTGTTCGTGATCGTGACGGCAATGCTGTGCATCGCCGGATTGATTGGCCTTGGGTGAGACGGCCGCGGGAATGGAGGTTATTTATGGAGTTGAAGGGAATCAAGGCGCTGGTCGTCGGAGCGGGGAAAAGCGGGGCATCCGCGGCCGGGCTGTTAATGAAGGAGGGTGCCCGGATCGTACTGTATGATTCGAACCGGGATCTGAAGGAGGAGGAAGTCAGGAAGAAGCTTCCCGCGGATTATAACGGGGACATCGTACTGGGAACGCTCCCGGACGAAGTGAGAGACGGAGCGGAGCTTCTGATTCTGAGTCCCGGGGTTCCGACGGATCTGGATTATGTGAATGCTGTCAGAGAGAGGGGAATTCCTGTCTGGGGAGAGATTGAGCTTGCCTGTCAGTTCGCGCATGGGAAGCTCGCGGCGGTGACCGGAACCAACGGGAAGACGACGACGACTTCTCTGATTGGAGAGATTCTGAAGACTTTCTATTCCAAGGTCTTTGTTGTCGGGAATATCGGATCCCCGTACGCGGATTCGGTTCTGGATTCGACGCCGGATTCGGTGACTGTAGCGGAGATGTCGAGCTTTCAGCTTGAGACCATAGATTCCTTCCGTCCGGATGTGAGCGCCATTCTTAATATTACGCCCGATCATTTGGATCGGCATCATACGATGGAGAATTACATCAAGGCCAAGGCGAATATCTTTCGGAATCAGACGAAGGAGGACGTCTGTATCTTAAACTACGAGGATCCGATTCTGCGAAAGCTCGGAGAGAGGATCCGGCCCCGGGTGATCTGGTTTTCAAGCGTCAGGACCCTGCCTGACGGTGTGTATCTGAACGGGGATATGATTACATACCGGCACGGATCCGAGACGGCGGAGCTGGTCAATATCAGTGAGCTTGCCATCATCGGAAGGCATAATTACGAGAATGCGATGGCGGCGGCCGCGGCCGGGATCGCGCTTGGGGTTCCTGTGGAGCGGATCCGGAAGGCTCTGAGGGAATTTCAGGCCGTGGAGCACCGGATTGAGTATGTCGCCACGATAGACGGCGTGAAGTATTACAACGATTCGAAGGGAACCAATCCGGATGCCTCCATTCAGGCCGTCCGCGCCATGACGGCGAAGACCTTCCTGATTGGCGGGGGGTATGACAAGGGATCGGACTATGGAGACTGGATCGACTCGTTTGACGGCAGGATTACCTGCCTTGTGCTCATTGGCCAGACGCGGGAGAAGATCGCGAAGACGGCCAGAGAGCACGGGTTTACCAATATTGTAATGGCAGAGAGCCTGGAGGAGGCGGTGGCGTTCTGCCACGATCACGCCAAGCCGGGAGAGAATGTGCTGCTGTCTCCGTGCTGCGCAAGCTGGGGAATGTTCCAGAATTATGAGGAGCGCGGAAGACTGTTCAAGGAGTATGTCAGGAGGTATCAATGAACAGGGCTGAAATGGAACGGGGCAAGCGGCATAAGCCGAAGCGATTCTACGATTACAGCCTGCTGTTCCTGACGATCTTCCTGGTGTGCTTCGGGCTGGTCATGATATACAGCACAAGTTCGTATAACGCGCAGAGATTCTACGGGGACGCGACCAGGTTCTTAAAGCAGCAGGCCAGGGCGGCGGTGCTTGGAATCGTGGGAATGCTTGTGGTCTCCAAGATTGATTACCGGATCTATATCAGTAAGCTGCCGCTGATTCGGATTCGCCCAATCTATCTGCTGTATTTTCTCTGTCTTGGCTTACAGATCTGGGTTATGATTGCCGGTACCGAGTCGGGCGGATCGAAGCGCTGGATCACGATCGGGGAGAGCTTCCAGTTCCAGCCGTCCGAAATCACGAAGATTGCGGTTATTTTATTTACGGCTTATATCGTACAGCTCTCTCCGGCAAGACTGGATAAGCTGCGGGGGTTCTTCCGGGTCGCGCTCTTTGTGGTTCCGCTGATCGTTCTGGTTGTAATCGAGAACTTCAGTACCGCGCTGATTATGGGCGTGATTATGGTGGCCATCTGCTTTGTCGGGAGCAGGAAGAAGGCGTATTTTATTGTATGCGGCATCCTCTTCGTCCTTGCGGGGTGTCTCTTCGTATTCGGCGTGGCGTACAGAACCGAGCGAATTGACGTCTGGCTGCAGGTTGAGACCCATCCGAAGGGCTATCAGATCCTTCAGGGTCTGTACGCGATCGCATCGGGGCGGATCTTCGGGAAGGGACTCGGGCAGAGTATGCAGAAGCTCGGATTCATCCCGGAGTCCCATACGGACATGATTTTCTCCGTCATCTGCGAGGAGCTTGGCCTGTTTGGGGCGGTTGCCGTGATTTTGCTGTATGTGCTGCTGCTGTACAGGCTGTTCTTCATTGCGGTGAATTCCGTGGATCTTTAC
>CALWGS010000109.1 GCA_944380155.1 uncultured Lachnospiraceae bacterium | reverse complement strand
AATGAGCTGAAGAATGTCCTGCGCTTCTGGAAGGAGAAGGGCGTGAAGGGATTCCGGTTCGATGTGGTGAATCTGATATCCAAGCCGGAGGTTTTCGAGGATGATACGCAGGGGGACGGAAGGCGGTTCTATTCCGACGGGCCTCATGTCCATGAGTTCCTGAAGGAGCTGGTTGCGGATGCGGAAATCGGAGAGATGGTTACGGTGGGAGAGATGTCTTCGACCAGTCTTGAACACTGTATCCGGTATACGGATCCGGCTCAGAAGGAGCTGGCGATGTGCTTTAGCTTCCATCACCTGAAGGTGGATTACAAGAACGGGGACAAATGGGAGCTGGCGGCGCCGGACTACGGGAAGTTAAAGGAGCTGCTGATGACATGGCAGCTGAAGATGGCAGAGCACAATGGCTGGAACGCATTGTTCTGGTGCAACCATGACCAGCCAAGAATCGTATCGCGTCTGGGAGATACAGGGAAGTACTGGAAGGAATCCGCCAAGATGCTTGGAACCTGCATTCACCTGTTAAGAGGGACGCCTTATATCTTCCAGGGAGAGGAATTGGGCATGACGAATCCCGGCTATACGAAGATTGAGGAGTACCGGGATGTCGAAAGCATTAATTATTATCACATTATGTTACATGCAGGCAAGACGCCGCAGGAGGCGCTTGAGGTTTTAGGACAGCGCTCGAGGGATAACGGAAGATCCCCCATGCAGTGGGATTCCGGAACATATGCCGGATTCTCGGACAGGGAGCCCTGGATTGGGATACCGCAGAATCATACCTTCATCAACGCGGAGGCGGAGGATCAGGATGAGGATTCCATCCTGAATTATTATAGAAAGCTGACAGCGCTCAGGAAGCAGTATCCGGTCATTCAGGATGGTACCATTGAGTTCCTGTACCGGGATCAGGAGGAGATTTTCGCATATCGGAGAACCTGGAACGGACAGGAGCTGATTGTGCTGAATAACTTCTTTGGGAAAGAGGCTGTGCTGTCTGAGGAACTGCCCTGTGAGGGGTACCGGATTCTGATCGGCAATTACCGGAAGGGGAAGGATCCGAGTGAGGGGGTGGAGACTCCGATTAGAGTGCTTAGGCCGTATGAGTGTATTGCATTGTTCAAAGAAGCGATTCCCGGGGCGTGAACACTTAGATGAGAGCGTTCGGGCAGGAACGGCTGGAAGTGAACACTCAGGTCTGAAAGCGGCTCAGGTGGCTGCTTTCAGAGCATGAGGGAAAATAGAGTCACTGAAAGATAAAATTAAAATAAAAAGGAGAATGAATTATGAAAGAATTTCGTTACACCATCAAGGATGCAGTAGGGATTCACGCAAGACCGGCAGGCGTGCTGGCCAAGGAAGCCAAGAAGTATGAGAGCAAAATTACAATCAGCAGGGACGGCAAGACTGCTGAGGCAACGAAGCTGATGGCTGTGATGGGTCTGGCCGTGAAATGCGGACAGGAGGTTTGTGTGCAGGTATCCGGAGCCGATGAGGAGCAGGCCTGTGGGGCGATGAAGAAGTTCTTCGAGGAGAATTTATAATATCTGGGAAGCATTACGGAGGCATGGCGGGATGAAGCGTTATTCAGGCAAGACAGTGTATAAGGGAATTCAGATGGGTCCGGTATTCGTTCTGAAGGGAAAGGAAAGCCAGGTAAAGCGGGTCCGGATCGAGGATGCGCAGGCGGAAATCGAACGGGTAGAGCATGCCGTGAGAAAAGCGCAGGAACAGCTGCAGAGGCTGTATGATAAGGCAGTGAAGGAAGTCGGAGAGGCCAGCGCCGCGATCTTTGAGGTGCACCAGATGATGCTGGAGGATGAGGATTATCTGGAGGCAATCCATAACATGATCCGGACGGAAATGGTGAACGCGGAGTATGCGGCGGCCGTGACGGGCGATAATTTTTCCGAGATGTTTGCCAATATGGACGATGAATACATGAAGGCCAGGGCGGCTGATATCAAGGATATCTCCACTCGCCTGGTCAACAATCTTACGGGGAATGAGGATACGGACTTCGAATCCAAGGAACCCATGATCATAGTAGCCGATGATCTGACTCCGAGCGAAACGGTACAGATGGATAAGGAGAAGATTCTTGCCTTCGTAACGGTGCACGGCTCCGCGAATTCCCACACCGCGATCCTTGCACGCATGATGAATATTCCGGCGCTGATTGGGGTTCCGCTTGATCTGGATGCGATTCATACGGGGATGTACGCCGTGGTGGACGGATTTCAGGGAGAGGTTATTTTCGAGCCTGATGAAGAGACCCGTGCGGATGCGAAGGAGCGGATTGAGCAAGAACAGGAGAAGCTGCGCCTGCTTGAGGAGCTGAAGGGAAAGGAAAATGTTACGCTGGACGGCAGGAAGATCCAGATCTACGCGAATATCGGAAGTGTGAGTGATGTCGCTTATGTCCTGGAGAATGACGCGGGGGGCATCGGGTTGTTCCGCAGTGAGTTCCTGTATCTTGGAAGGGATCAGTTCCCAACGGAGGAGGAGCAGTTCCAGGCTTATAAGCAGGTGGCGCAGATGATGGCCGGGAAGAAAGTGATCATTCGGACACTGGATATCGGCGCAGATAAGCAGGTTGATTATTTCAATCTGGGCAGGGAAGATAATCCCGCCATGGGCTACCGCGCGATCCGAATCTGCCTGACGCAGCAGGATATCTTCCGGACCCAGCTGAGGGCTCTGTTCCGGGCGGCCTTCTACGGGAATCTTTCAGTGATGTATCCGATGATCATATCCGTGGAAGAGGTGAAGGCAATCGCCGCAATCGTAGAACAGGTAAAGGCGGAGCTGGAACAGGACGGCCTGCCTTACAGGATTCCGGAGCAAGGCATTATGATTGAGACGCCGGCTGCGGTCCTGATCAGCGATGAGCTGGCAAAGCTGGTGGACTTCTTCAGTATCGGGACGAACGACCTGACTCAGTACACCCTGGCGATTGACCGTCAGAACGAGAAGCTGGACGCATTCTATAACCCGCATCACAAGGCGATTCTCAGGATGATCCAAATGGTAGTGGAAAACGCGCATAAGGCCGGGAAGTGGGTTGGGATCTGCGGGGAATTGGGAGCCGATCGGGAGCTTACGGAGTGGTTCGTGCGGATAGGAGTGGATGAACTGTCGGTTGCGCCTTCGATGGTACTCAAGGTAAGGAAGGCAGTTCGGGAGATTCGAATCTCGGATGGATCAATTTCCGGTTGACAAATGCTAAATCACCCATTATAATGAAATCGTGGTTAGCGGCAGCTAATTATTAATTAGCGCCGCTTTCTTAAAATAGTATGGTTAGCAACTGCTAACTCAAAAATGGAGGGAAAAAGAATGGATGTGTTAATGGCTGTGGGTATTGTGGCGCCTGTGATTGCGTTCATTTCGGGTGTGAAGTATTTGTGCAGAAAAATGCAGGAAAGGCAGCCAAAGCTATGATGATCAATAAACGGCTGATTGGGACAGTTGGCGAGAGTAAGCAATACATTGCCGGAAATGTAATCATTCAGTGGGTTTCACTGCTTGCGAATATCACGATGATGGTAAGTATTTCCGGCTTCCTGGCAGGGCTCTTCGAGGGGACGGCAGGAATGAGGGAACTGTCTGTTACCCTGATAGCCGCGCTGGCGGCGGTGATGGTGCGGTTTGTCTGTTCGATCGGGTCCAGTAAGATGAGTTATCTTTCTTCAAAGGCGGTAAAGCGGACCCTGCGGGAGTTGATTTACCGGAAATTGCTGAGGCTTGGTGCCTCTTATAAAGAGAAGGTGAATACCTCCGAGGTGGTTCAGGTTGCCGTGGAGGGAGTGGATCAGCTGGAGACGTATTTTGGGGCGTATCTGCCGCAGTTCTTCTATGCGATGCTCGCGCCGCTGACTTTGTTTGCGGTACTGAGCTTTGTCAGTCTGCCGTGCGCGGTGGTTCTGCTGATTTGCGTGCCGCTGATTCCGGCGGCGATTGTTGCGGTGCAGAGATGGGCGAAGAAGCTGCTCTCAACGTATTGGGGACAGTACACCGCGTTAGGGGATACGTTCCTTGAGAATCTGCAGGGACTGACGACGCTTAAGATCTATCAGGCGGACGCGTTCAAGCAGGAGGAGATGAATCGGGAATCGGAGCGTTTCCGCAGGATTACGATGAAGGTGCTGACCATGCAGCTGAATTCCATTACGATTATGGATTTGATCGCCTATGGCGGCGCGGCGCTCGGGGTGATTCTGTCGGTAACACAGTATGCGGCGGGGAATATTGATCTGGCAGGATGCCTGCTGATTATCCTGCTCTCCGCGGATTTCTTCATTCCGATGCGCCTTCTGGGGTCTTACTTTCATATTGCGATGAACGGGATGGCGGCAAGCGATAAGATCTTCCGTCTGCTGGATCTGCCGGAAGCCGCGCAGGATCGGGCATCGGGGGCGGTATCGGGCACCTTGCCCGCGGATGGAGACATTGTCTGTCAGGGCCTGCGCTTCTCCTATGAGGAGGACCGTGAGATTCTGCACGGCATGGATCTGGTCTTCCCGGCGGGCAGCTTTACATCGATTGTAGGAGAATCCGGATGCGGGAAATCGACGATCTCCGGGATTCTGACAGGCAGGAACAAGGGATATACCGGGTCTGTCACCATCGGAGGGAAGCAGTTAAGCGAAATGGATGAGGCAAGCCTGATGAAACATATAACCTACATCGGACATCAGAGCTATTTGTTCAAGGGAACAGTAAGGGATAACCTTCGGATGGGATGTCCGGATGCGTCGGAGGAAGAATTGTGGGCGGTGCTTGACCGGGTGAATCTGTCCGCGTTCTTAAGGAGCGAGAAGGGGCTTGATACTCCGCTTGCGGAGAAGGCGTCCAACCTCTCCGGCGGTCAGTGCCAGCGTCTTGCGCTTGCCCGCGCGCTGCTGCATGACAGCCCGGTCTATCTCTTTGATGAAGCCACCTCCAATATTGATGTGGAGAGCGAGAATGATATTATGCGGGAAATCCGCGCGCTGGCAGGAACTAAGACGGTGATTCTGATTTCTCACCGGCTTGCCAATGTGATGGATTCGGATCGGATTTATGTGATGGATCAGGGAGTTGTTGCCGAGAGCGGGACGCACGAAGCACTGCTGGACGCGGGAGGCGTCTACGCAGGGCTTTGGAATGCGCAGTCGGCGCTGGAACAGTACGGAAAGGATGGGAAGCAGGAATGAAGAAACGAAGCGGGTTATGCGTGATGACGCGGCTGGTCGGACTGGTCAGGCCTCTCGCAGGATATATGGTGCTGGCGGTCACAATGGGAGTGATCGGTCATCTGTGCGCTGCCTTTATCACGATTTTTGGCGGATATGCCGCGGCGAAGGTGTTCGGCCTTGATGTACCGCTCGCCATGAGTCTGCTGTTTGGTTCGGTTCTTGTCTTTGCCGTGGTCCGCGGCGGCATCCGTTACGCGGAGCAGGCCTGTAACCATTATATTGCGTTCCGGCTGCTGGCGCTGATTCGGGAGAAGGTATTCCGGGCGCTTCGCAGGCTCTGTCCGGCGAAGTTAGAGGGCAGGGATAAGGGGGACTTGATTGCGGTCATCACCTCGGATATCGAGCTGCTGGAGGTATTCTATGCTCATACCATATCACCGATTCTCATCGCGGTTCTATTCAGCGCGCTGATGTGTGCATTCATCGGAAGCTACAGTATGGTGCTTGCCTTAATTGCGCTTGCGGCTTATGTCGTTGTCGGCGTCGTGATACCGGTTGTCACCTCGAAGCTCAGCGGGGAGGGCGGAATCCGCTTCCGCACGCAGTCGGGAGAACTCTCCGCGTTCGTCCTGGACAGTCTGAGAGGACTTTCCGAGACGCTGCAGTACGGGCAGGGCGAGAAGCGGCTGCAGGATATGAATGCGCGGACCGAGGCTCTCTCAGAGGAGGAGAGAAAATTGAAGGCGGCTGCGGGAAGGAATCAGGCGGTGACAAACGCGGCGATCCTGTTCTTCGATCTGGCGATGCTCTTCACGTCCGCTCTGCTTTATCAGAATGGCCGGGTGGAGTTGATCGGCGTGCTGATCCCGACTCTTGCGCTGATGAGCTCCTATGGCCCTGTGGTTGCCCTGGCGAATCTCGGAAGCACCCTGCAGAATACCTTTGCCGCCGGGAACCGCGTGCTGGATATCCTGGAGGAGACACCTGTCGTAGAGGAGGTACACGGCCGGGATGAGATCACATTCAGCGGTGCATCGGCGCAGCATGTGACCTTTACCTACAGCGAAGAGACGATTCTGGATGATGTCTCTTTGGACATCCTGCCGGGTTCCGTGATCGGAATCGCGGGAAGGAGCGGAAGCGGGAAGTCCACTCTGCTCAAATTATTCATGCGCTTCTGGAATGCGCAGAAGGGCAGCGTCAGGCTGTCGGACCGGGATGTGAACACTATCAACACCGCAAATCTGCGCAATATGGAAAGTTTTGTCACTCAGGAGACGCATCTGTTCCATGACAGCATCCGCAATAATCTCCGTATCGCGAAGCGGAACGCTTCGGATGAGGAGATTGAGGAGGCCTGTAAGAAGGCGTCCGTACATGATTTTATCATGACCCTGCCGCAGGGGTATGATACCGCCGTCGGCGAGCTTGGCGACACCCTTTCGGGCGGCGAACGCCAGAGGCTCGGTCTTGCCCGCGCGTTCCTGCATGATGCCGATCTGATGCTGCTTGACGAGCCGACTTCCAATCTCGACAGTCTGAACGAAGCGGTGATTCTGAAGTCACTGAAGGAGGAGCGGGGGAATAAGACGGTTGTGCTGGTATCCCACCGGAAATCCACCATGCACATGGCGGATCGGGTGTATTCTGTGGAGCATGGGAGGATGAGCTGATGAAGGATGTCGCGACAAAGAGAGAGCGGGAGAAGGAGCTGGTCTCGCAGATGATTGCTCTGTACTGTAAGAAAAAGCATAAGACCCGTCACGGACTCTGTGACGAATGCGCCAGACTGGATGCCTATGCCAGAATGCGCAGCGACCGGTGTCCTTTCATGGAGACGAAGACCTTCTGCTCGAACTGCCGGGTTCACTGCTATCAGCCGGTGATGCGGGAGAAGATTCGGGAAGTGATGCGGTTTTGCGGACCGCGGATGCTTCTGCATCATCCGGTTCCCGCGATCCGGCATGTCATAGAGACAAAAAAAGAGAAGAAACGATTGGAGGAAACACATGAATCTTAAAAAAATTGGATGGCTGATCCTTGGCTGTATCGGCGTAGGACTTGGGGCAGTGGGCTCTGTCCTTCCGATGCTTCCCGCATTTCCGTTCCTGCTGCTGGCTGCGGTGTCCTTCGCGAAGAGTTCAGAAAGGCTGCATCACTGGTTCATCCACACCAGGCTGTATAAGAACAATCTGGAGAGCTATCTTCAGGGCAGGGGAATGACCTGGGCAGCCAAGATCCGAATCATGATTACCGTGACGGTTCTGATGTCATTTAGCTGTGCCGTGATGCTTCTGAACGGAGTGTATATGCCGTGTCTGATTCTTGGAGGTGTATGGCTGTTCCATATTGTGTACTTTATCTTTGGCGTGAAGACGCTGAAGGAGGAATATAATACGTGAGGAAGCAGGGGTCGTGTGCGGCCCCTTTTGTTGTGTTTGGGAGAGTGCCGGCTGTGCGGCTTATTTCTGAGAAAGATGACTTGGGATCCGGGATGTCTATGATAGAATAGACGGAGAATTTATTTTCCGTGACTTCCTAACAAACGGAACCTTTCACAGACTATCTAAGTGAAGACATTGATCAATGGATTTGGAGAGAACAAATGGAGAAGCACGAATTGCTGAAAATGATGGACGAGGCTCTGCTTGAGGCGCTGTTTGGGTTTTGCTGCGCGAGAACGAACGACAGCTACGAGGCGCAGGATCTATGTTCGGATATTGTGTATGCATTGATGAAGGCGGCACGCTCGGACGGGGAGATTTGGAATGTCCATGCGTTCATCTGGCGGACGGCGCGGAATGTGTATGCTGATTATTGCAGGCGGAGAAGACAGGATGCCGGGAGATTCTATGAAGGAGATGCCGGAGAGATTCTGGCGGGGCTTGCGGACAGGCAGGAGGAAGAGGATGAGGGAGAGCTGCTTGCGGCTGTATACCGGCAGATCTCGTTTCTGACGAAGGCTTACCGCGAGATTATGATTGGATTCTACCTGGACGGGCTGTCGACGGCCGAGCTTGCAGCAAGGCATGGACTCAGCCAAAGCGCGGTGCGGCAGAGACTGTTTTTGGCAAGGAAAGAGGTCAGAAGAGAGGTAAATGAGATGAAGGAAAGAGAAAGAAAACCAGCTGCGCTGGATTCCATGGAGTATCAGTTCATGGGAATGGGGGATCCTGCCTGGGGGGATCCGAGTACGGTCTGCACCAGGCGGTTCTCCCGGAATATCATCTGGCTGTGCCGCGGTAAGGCGATGAGTGCGGCAGAGATTGCAGAGGAGCTGAATGTTCCCACTGTCTATGTGGAGGAGGAGCTTGAAATCCTTGCTGCCGGGGAGAATGGGCAGTACGGGCTGTTAAGAGAGCAAAGTCCCGGTAAATATATCATAAATTTTATTTTGCTTGACGGGAAGGCAATGGAAGAAGCGCAGGCAATCTATCTGGAACAGATTCCCAATATTTGCGGGGTTCTGATGGACTTCATCGAGCAGAACCGGGAAGCATATCTGGCATTTCCGTATCGGAACCGGGAGCCGGAGTGGAATCTGATCCTGTGGCAGCAGCTGGATGTGATGGCGGGAGCATTTTCCCGTCAGGTGGAAAGAATTCTAAAGGAGCAGTATTTTGCTGATGTGAAGGAAGTAGAACGGCCGTACAGTGTGTACGGTTATGTGAACCAGAAGGCATCCTGCGGAAGTTTTATGGATGGGATTCTGGCGGAAAATCTGTGCGGATATTCTAAGGTGACGGCGGTTAATATTTATAATCGTTATATTCGCGCACATTTTCATTGCAACGGGAACCTTGCCAGAGATCCGCAGCTTCAGCTCGCTCTGCGTGCAATTGGCGGACTTGAGATTTCCTCACTGACTGAACGCGAGAAGGAGCACGCCGCGAGAGCGGTGGAGAGCGGTTATTTGTACCGGGACGGAGAAATGCTGTATACCAGAATTCTTGTACATGACGGAAAGGATGCGGGCCGGCTGTTCGAGGTGAGCAGACGGCTTCGGGACGGGTATTTTGACCGGGAGGCAAAGGCGGCGGCAGGGAGAGATCTCTGCCGGCGTTTGATCGTTGACAATCCATAATGGATCAGAAATAATTTTCTCATACTACCTAAGGAACCGAAGAGTTCACAGACTATTTAAGTGAAGACATGAATCAATGGATTTGGAGAGAACAAATGGAGAAGTACGAATTGCTGAGTATGATGGACGAGCCCCTGCTTGAGAAGCTGTTTGGATTCTGTTATTCGAGGACGAATGACAGCTATGAGGCACAGGAGCTGTGTTCGGATATTGTGTATGCGCTGATAAGAGCGGCGCGTTCGGACGGGGAGATTCAGAGTGTATATCCGTTCGTCTGGCGGATCGCGAGAAATGTATATGCGGATTACTGCAGGCGGCGCAGACAGCGTTCCGAGCAGTTTTACGAAGGAGATGCCGAGGAGGTTCTGGCATGTCTGGCACAAGGGCGGGACGGGGAGGAGGATGCGCGGGATGCGGATCTGCTTGCGGCTGTGTACCGGCAGATCTCCTTCCTGACGAAGGCATACCGCGAGATTATGATTCTGTTCTACCTGGACGGGCTGTCAGCTGCCGAGATCGCGGCGCGCCAGGAGATCAGCGAGACCGCGGTATGGCAGAGATTGTTTTCGGCAAGACGGAAAGTCAGAAAAGAGGTAGTTGAGATGAATGAGATGAATGAGACAGGAGCAAAACCGGTTGCGTTCAAGCCGATTGAGTATTCCATCATAGGAATGGGGAATGTTTCGTGGGGAGATCCGAGAACCGTCTGTACCAGACAGTTCTCCAGGCATGTGCTCTGGCTGTGCCGGAGAAGGCCGATGAGCGCGGCAGAGATTGCGAAAGAGCTGAATGTTCCAACGCTCTATGTGGAGGAAGAGCTTGAGCTCCTTGCCGCCGGAGAAAATGGGCAGTATGGCCTGGTGAGAAGACGGAATTCCGGTAAATATGGCGTGAACTTTATTTTGTTCGATCAGAAGACGATGAAGGAGGCCAATCGGATCTATCAGGAACAGATCCCGAAGATCTGCAGGGTTCTGATTGATTTCCTTGCCCGGCACAGGGAAGCATATCTGGCGTTTCCGTATCGGAACAGGAATCCCGAGTGGAACCGGATTCTGTGGCAGCAGCTGACGGTGATGGCGGATGCGTTCCGGGTTCAGGTGGAGAAGATTCTTAAGGAGCAGTATTTTGCCGGCGAGGGAGAGGTTGAGCGTCCGTTCAGCGTATTTGGATATGTGGGCAGGAACGAAGGGTTCGACAGGGGGTGGAACGGAGTCTATGCGGAGCACCTGTGCGGGTATTCCAGGGTGGAGGCCGTTAATGTTCATTGCCGGTATCTTCGTCCGCGTTTCTGGAGCGGCTGGAATCTTGCCACGGATCCGCAGCTTCAGCTCGCGCTGCGCGCAATTGACGGACTTGGGATTTCCGCGCTGACCGAACGGGAGAAGGAACAGGCCGCGAAGGCCGTGGAGAGCGGTTATCTATACCGGGAGGGGGAGATGCTGTATACCAGGATTCTTGTCCATGATAAGAAGGAGGAAGCCGGGCTGTTCGAGGTGAGCAGGAGGCTTCGGGACGGGTATTTTGACCGGGAAGCGAAGGAGGCGGCAGGAAAGATGGCGGAGCTGATCCGAAGAACGGTACCGCCGTATCTGATGGCGGAATGGAGGTTCGCGAATGAGCTGGCCGGCCTGCCTGTTGTGAATGGCGTAGCAGAGGCGTTCATTGAGCAGGGGATTCTGATCCCGCCGGCAGGAGGCGTTGGAACGGAAGGATGCTGGATGAGCGTGGAGCCGGAGAAAGAGTCCGGGATGTGATGGGTCAGAGGAGGTGATTTGTGTTGAACGCATCATGGAAAAAGGTGATTTCGGACTGGATTTATCTGACCCGTTATTCCTGGTCCATCAGCAGGAGGATCTTTGCGGCGACCGCTCTTGTGATTGTGCTGAATACCGCAGAACCGCTGATTCTGCTGATTCTTCCCCGGTTTATTCTGGATGAGTTAAGCGGGCAGGCAAGGTGGGAGGTTGTGTTGCAGTACATTCTTGTGATGATTGCGGCGATGGCACTGATGAAGCTGATCCGGCTCGGAACCTCCGTGTTTGTGAATATGTCCGTAAATGAATGTGATACGCTGGCAGCTATGTCTTATGCGGGACATTTCCTGGAGATTGATTATGCAAGGCTTGAGGATGGGAAGGTTCGTGATCTGCAGCAGAAGGCGGCCTCGAATGTGCATCCGAATCAGTTCGTCTATGTGTATGTCGGAGGAATGCTTACGGGACTGTTTCAGCTGGCAGGATATTCGTATCTGATTCTTGATCTTCATCCCCTGGTGCTCTTTTGTGTTCTGGCGGTTGTGGGACTGAACTATGCTCTCAGTACGCGGACGGAGAAGAACCGGCGCGCGTTTGAAGCGATTCATGCCTCAGCGGATCGGAGGTTTGATTATCTGTTCCGTACCATGATTGACTTCCGGTATGCGGGAGAGGTCCGGATGAATCAGATGTCGGACTGGCTCTCCGGCAAGTTTATGAAGGTGTGGGAGGAATACCGTATCAACCGCGGGGAGTATGACAAACGGCAGATCCGCGTCAGACTTGCGGCCTGTGTCATTGACCTGGTTCAGATGCTGGTCCTGTATGGATATGCAGTCTATCAGGCCCTGAGGGGGATGGTTACGATTGGGAGCTTCAGTGTGTATGTCGGGGCAATTTTGAATTTCTCCGGCGCATTTGTTTCTTTTACGGAAGGGCTTTCCCGGATGGTTTCTTTATCCAAATATGTGGATGAGCATAAGGAATATCTCAGGCTCGCGGCGCCTTCGCATCGGGAGAAGGGGGTGAACCGTCTTCCCGCGGCAGAGAACCGGCATGTGTTTGAGTTCCGGGATGTGAGCTTCCGGTATCCGAATACAGATCGGATGATTCTGAAGCATCTGTCTCTGACGATTTCGGACGGTGAGAAGCTGGCGGTGGTGGGGCTGAACGGGGCTGGAAAGACGACTTTTATTAAACTGCTCTGCCGTCTCTACGAGCCGACCGAGGGTGTGATCCGGTACAACGGAACGGATATTTCCACGATCCGTTACGAGGATTACATCCGGCTGTTATCCGTGGTCTTCCAGGATTACCGGCTGTTTGCATTCTCTGTCAAGGATAATATTGTATTGAACGGGACGTATGAGGAGGGAAGGTTTCACCGGGCAATCCGCAAGACGGGGCTTGATATCAGACTAAGCTTGCTTCCTCATGGCGCGGAGACGGCGGTCAGTAAGGAGTTCGATGAGGAAGGGGTTGAGTTCTCCGGAGGGGAGAGCCAGAAGCTGGTGACGGCAAGAGCCTATTATAAAGATGCGCCGGTTGTCATTATGGATGAGCCCACCTCGGCGCTGGATGCCCTGGCAGAACAGAGGCTTTATGAGCAGTTCAGAGAGATCATGGAGGGGAAGGCGGCCATTTTTATCTCTCACCGGCTTGCCTCCACGCGGTTCTGCGACCGGATTGCGGTGTTTGAGGACGGGAGGATTGGGGAATATGGGACTCATGATGAGCTGATGGAGAGGAAGGGGCTGTATTATGAAATGTTCTGCAGTCAGGCAAAATATTACAGGGAGGAGGTACAGGCGTGAGCAGGGAGGAACGGAAGAAGAAGCAACACAATGGAGGGAACGGGACAGATAAGACGGGGCAGAAGCTTACCGTGTTTTCGAACTGTCTGTTCGTGATGCGCCTGGGTCTGCGGTTGAATCCGGCGTATGTCAGGATTCAGATTCCTTTGATTTTGTTGAATGTGATTCGTGTGTACATTCCGATTCTGTTCCTGAGATGGATCTTAAATGGGATCCTGGAAGGGCAGATTAGAGAGTGTGTCCTTGCTATCGCGGCGATGTCGG
>CALWGS010000108.1 GCA_944380155.1 uncultured Lachnospiraceae bacterium | reverse complement strand
CCGGTTCAAGTCCGGCTACCCGCATCCTTATCTTTATGAGTGTGCTTACAGTATTGGGAACGCTGTAAGGGCGCTTTTTTTTTTTGCGTCAGAACGTTGGCTTCAAACCTTTCCTAAAGAGTACAGAAATATTCAGAAGAATCAGAAAAATACGGAGGGCAGAACGATGAGAGACAGAGAAAAAGCCGCAAGGCGGGCGAAGGAACTGGTTGGCCGGATGACACTGGAAGAGAAGGCCTCCCAGCTGCGCTATGATGCTCCGGCCATTCCAAGGCTTGGAGTTCCGGCCTATAATTGGTGGAATGAGGGGCTGCACGGGGTTGCGAGAGCCGGAACGGCGACGAGCTTTCCGCAGGCAATCGGAATGGCAGCGACCTTCGATAAGGAGCTGCTTGGAGAGATGGGCGATGTGGTCGCTACAGAGGGCAGGGCGAAATACAATACATTCAGCGCACAGGGGGATCGGGATATTTATAAGGGACTGACCTTCTGGTCTCCCAATGTGAATATTTTCCGCGATCCGAGATGGGGAAGAGGGCATGAGACCTACGGAGAGGATCCCTATCTGACAGGAGAACTCGGGGCAGCGTTCGTTGAGGGCCTGCAGGGAGATGGAGAGTATATGAAGGCGGCCGCCTGTGCGAAGCATTATGCCGTACATTCCGGCCCGGAAGCTCTCCGTCATCATTTCAATGCAGAGGTAAGTCAGAAGGATCTGCGGGAGACGTATCTGCCGGCCTTTGAGAAGCTGGTCAGGAAGGCGGGCGTGGAGGCTGTTATGGGTGCGTATAACCGCACAAACGGGGAACCGTGCTGCGCGAATCAGGTGCTGATGGAGGAGATCTTAAGAGGAGAATGGGGATTTGAGGGACATTATGTATCGGACTGCTGGGCAATTAGAGATTTTCATTTAAATCATATGGTCACATCCTCGGCCGAGGAATCTGCCGCGATGGCACTGAAGACAGGCTGTGATTTGAACTGCGGGAATACCTATCTGTATATCCTGAAAGCATATCAGGATGGGCTGGTAATGGAGGAAGAGATTACAAGAGCGGCGGAGCGCCTGTTCACAACAAGGTTCCTGCTTGGCCTGTTTGATGAAACGGAATATGACGGAATCGGATATGAGAAAATAGAGTGCGAAGAGCATCTTCGGATCGCGGACAGAGCGACGGCGGAGAGTGTGGTGCTGTTGAAGAATGACGGGATTCTCCCGCTTAAGAGGGAGAATCTGAAGGCAGTCGGAGTGATCGGACCGAATGCGAACAGCCGCTCTGCCCTGATTGGCAATTATCACGGGACTTCCTCACGGTATATTACGGTGCTGGAAGGAATTCAGGAGGAAGCGGGAGACGGACTTCGGGTATATTATTCAGAGGGCTGTCATCTGTCCCAGGACAGGATGGAGCCGCTCGCCTTAAGGCAGGATCGGCTTTCGGAAGCCGTGGCAGTGGCACAATGCAGCGATGTCGTTATTCTGTGCGTGGGCCTGGATGAGACGCTGGAGGGAGAAGAAGGAGACAGCAGTAATAACTACGCATCGGGAGATAAGGCGGATCTGCTGCTTCCGCAGTCTCAGAGGGAGCTGATGGAGGCTGTTATGCAGGTTGGGAAGCCGGTGATTGTTGTCAATCTGACCGGAAGCGCCATGGATCTTCGCTATGCCCAGGAGCACGCGGCCGCCATTGTACAGGCATGGTATCCGGGCGCAAGAGGCGGAAGAATGGTCGCAAAGATTCTGTTCGGAGAGCTTGCCCCGTCCGGAAAGCTTCCGGTGACGTTCTATCAGGACGGCAGCGAGCTTCCGGATTTCGAGGACTATTCCATGACCGCACATAAGGGAAGAACCTACCGCTATTTCCAGGGAAATGTCCTGTATCCCTTTGGATATGGGCTGACCTATGGGAGCGCCAGGGCGGAGACGGTATCCTATCAGGGGACCTGCTATGGGGCGGCTCCGGAAGAGGGGCTTAGTCCGGAAAGTACGGAGCCTGACAGGATGATGGTCCGTGTCTTTAATCCGGGCAGCAGTCCTGTGCAGGAGGTCGTGCAGGTGTATGTGAAGGCGGAGCCTCCATACGGCGTGCCGAACGGAAGGCTCTGCGGATTTGCCAGAGTATCCCTGAAGCCAGGGGAGCGGATCTGGTTTTCGGTTCCGATGGATCCGGATACCTTCACCGTAATCGATCCGGAGGGCAGGAAGCTTGCACCGGGCGGAGCGTTCCGGTTCAGCGTGGGCTTTGGACAGGCAGATGAACGGACGAAGGAACTGACCGGCGGAGAATGGATTGAATTCACGGTACAGAAAAACATGGCGTAATGCTGTAAAATTGTTTGCTTAATGATTCTTTGTATTGTATCATTATACTTAACAAGGGCTGCCTGGTAAGCGGGCGGCTGATTGTGCGGCAAAGGTTCGGGAAGGCAAGGGTGTATCTGAAAGGGGGTACAGGGATGTTTTACAAGTTGAAGGAGCCGTGTTCTTTTAACGGGAAGGATGAGTATCTGGATGTTTCGGAGAAGCTGCATTATTTTCTGCAGGCAAAGACGATAGGAATTCGGGCGGTGTTTTCTCTGAATGCAGCGAATTATGGGACGCTGTTTGCCGTGTATCATCCGGACTATTTCCTGCCGGACTTTTCGATCTGCGTGAATATGGGGTATCTGACCGTGATGACCCGGTGCGGCGGACGTGAGATGATCTGGACGGATACGCAGGCGTGTAATGACGGAAGGATTCATGAGCTGGTGGTGAACGGACAGGAGGACGGTCTTGCGATTTGGCTTGACGGGCGGCTGGTCGGCCGGGAGCGGGATGCCGTGCCATGGTGTGAGTTTGGGTATGTGACGATTGCGTCCGTCGGAAGAGGGATTGTGCAGAACCAGTTCCGCAGCTGGTTTGAAGGAGAGATTCACGCGCTTGAGATCGGAACGGAGCCTGCGGAGTCGTCCGTATCTGCTTCTGCCTCCATTTCGGTTAAGACACCTTTATTCTACCGGGGACTTGCGGGAGTGGAGAATTACCGGATTCCGGCCCTGCTTGTAACGCCCTCCGGGGTTATGATTGCAACTGCGGACGCAAGAATGGAGACACCTGGGGATAATCCGAATCATATTGTACGGGCGGTCCGCAGAAGTCTGGACAGCGGAGAGACCTGGGAGGATGTGCGGCTGTTCGCAGATTTCGGAGGAGTCGGAATCGAGGGCGGCGCGGCTGCCATTGACGGACAGATGCTGATGGATGACGCGACCGGGACGATTTTCATGATTTACAGCCACACTCCGGCCGGAATCGGCTCCAGACTCTCGGAGCCCGGAACCGGGTATGAGAGCGGAAGAAGAGTTCTGACCGCGAAGGACGGGAGTCTGTATTATCAGCAGCCGGACGGGAGAGTGACGCGCGAGTTGGAAGGAAATGCAACGGAGTATACGGTGGATGCGTATGACAGATTGTACCGGGACGGAGCTAAGGCCGGAAGTGTCTGCCTGAAGGGAGGGGAACTGTCGATCGCGCCGACCTCCTTCCTTCAGATTGTATCAAGTACGGATGACGGGAAGTCCTGGTCAGAGCCTAAGGATCTGAATCCGATGGTGAAGGCACCGTGGATGCGCTTCTTAGGACCCGGCCCCGGAACCGGGATCTGTATCCGGGAGGGACGCTATCAGGGGCGCCTGGTCTGCCCGGTGTATTATTCGAATCCCTATCAGATCTATTCCTCCGGCGTCATCTATTCGGATGATCACGGAGAGACCTGGAGGATGGGGCAGTCGGCGAATGACGAGCGGATCTGCGACGGAGAGCCAATCCATGCGGAGTCGGTGCAGAGGTACGGAGCGATGCTGGGAGAATGTCAGGTGACAGAGCTTGCGGGCGGAATTCTGAAGTTGTTCATGAGGAATCCGAGGTATCAGAGAGTAGTCTCGGCCGTCAGTACGGACGGAGGAGAGAGCTGGACGGAATTCCGGGTAGAGGATTCCCTGGTGAATCCGTTCTGTCAGTTCCATCTGCTGAGGACGGAGATCGAAGGAGAGGGAACGATGTACCTGTTCTCCGGGCCGGATCATGAGTTCATGCGGGTGCGCGGACGGATCTGGAGCAGCCGGGACGGGGCGGAGACATTTCGGAGGGGAGCGCTTCTGGAATGCGGGGAATTCGCCTACAGCTGCATGGCCCTGCTTCCGGACGGAACTGTCGGAATCCTGTATGAGGGACGGGACATGACCTTGTATTTTATGAAGGCGGAGCTGGAGTCCTGTACGGATTGCGAAGCATTTTATTAGATTGCGGAAGGTAAGGAGGAGGAACATGAAGAAACGAATCATAGGAATCTTTGCCGCGGCGGTGTTGATCTCTGCCGGTTCGGTGACGGCGTTCGCGGCGGCAAGGCATGGACATCACAGCGGACTTGGAGCGGGTCCCTCGCGCCAGGAAGCGGTCTGCGGCTATGTGGACGCGGACGGGGACGGAATCTGTGACGGCTGTCTGTTTGACTGTGACGCGGATGGGGACGGAGTCTGCGATTACCGGCGTTTTGGCTGTGATGCGGACGAAGACGGGCTCTGCGATCACTGTCTGTCCGGACGCGACATGAACGGAGACGGACTCTGCGATTCCTGTCTGTTTGGCTGTGATGTGGACGGGGACGGAGTCTGCGATCATCTGTCCGGATGCGGGAACGGGTACGGCAGCGATAATTGCTATGGCGGCGGTGACCGCCGTGGTTATGGCGGCAGCTGCCATACGTCCGGGTGGGAGAGCAGCGGATCTGGCAGCGCTTATACGGGAGGCTTGGGACACAGAAACGGCCACCACAGCAGATAATAAAAGAACGGGAAAAGACAGAGGCGGAGACAAGAACCCTGACTTGGTCAGGACTCTTTCTCCGCCTCCAGCATTTCCCGAAGACACGCCAGGAATGCCTCCGCCGCCTTGGAAAATACCTGGTATTTCTTCCAGACAATGAAGCCGGAGGCTTCAAGAGGAGGAGAGAACGGGCGGAAGCACAGGCTGCATCCCCTGGTGTTGATGAGCTTATCATAGCACAGGGCATAGCCTAATCCCTCATCAACCAGCAGGGATGCGTTGAAGACCAGATTGTAGGTCGCGACAACATTTAATTGAGCCATGTCCCGCTTCAGCCACTGGGCCAGATACTCATCATCGCCCTTCTGGTGGGATATGATGAGCGGCTGCTCCCACAGATCCTCCGGAGAAATGGATTCCTTCCGGGCCAGAGGAGAGTCCTTGCGCATCAATACGCCCCAGGTATCTCGGGACGGAATGGGAATGGATTCATATTTTACGGGGTCAACGCGGCTGTAGAGAAGGCCGAAATCAATCAGGCCCTTGTCCAGATATTCCAGAACATACTCCGCATTCCCGCTGGATATGTGATAGTGAATATCCGGGTATTGCTTCTGGATCTTCTTGGCTGCCTGGGCGAACAGGCGGACAATATCCGTCTCGCCGGTTCCAATATACACATCCCCGACAATCGTCTCATCCGAACAGGTAATCTCCTCTTCCGTCCGCTTCACCAGGGAGAGAATTTCCTCCGCGCGCTTACGCAGAATCATACCCTCCTCGGTCAGAAGTACCTTGCGGGAGCCCTTGGTACCGCGGATCAGAAGCTGCTTGCCAAGTTCGGTTTCCATTGCTTTCAGCTGGGTGGAGAGGGCGGGCTGGGAAAGATGCAGGGACTCCGCGGCTGCGGAGATGCTCTGTTCCCTGGCTACCGCGAGAAAATATTGTAATACGCGCAGTTCCATAGCTGTTGTTTCCTTTCAGAGTCAAAATTAACCTGGGTTCAGCATATCATGATTTTCCATAAAAATCAATTATGAATCATCATTACAAATAAGTATTTGCTGTTTTTCGTGTTCAGACGTATACTGTTGTTGTAAGAATAGAATGCCCGGAGGCGGTTCGGGGGATGAACGTACCGCAGAATGGCCGGAACGGGCAGCACGCGGCGCGAGGGATATGAGCGCACGAGGAGATGCACCGGGAAATGCAGAAGGAGGAGAGATGTCAGGCAGTCAGTCCTTGCAGGCGGTGATTCAAAATCTGAAGGATGCCGGTTGCGGCGATGAGTGTGTCGAACAGTTCCTTTCCTTAGAGGAAGAGGGAAGAACGCAGGAGCAGCTGAAGCTGCTGTGTGCGCACCGCCGACAGCTTCTTGACCGGGTTCATGAGGAGGAGAAGCGGATCACCTGTCTGGATTATCTGGTTTATCAGATACAGAAGAAGAACAGAGATCATGGTTAGTTCATTGGAACGCTTTCATTGGTTAGAATGATTTATGATATGGAGGAAATGGATATGAGATTAATTGAGAATCAGACATTTGATGAAGAGAGAGCCTTATATGGCAGTAAGGATATTTCTGTGAAGGACTGTGCCTTTGACGGTCCGGCGGACGGCGAGAGCGCATTCAAGGAGTGTCAGAACGTGCAGGTAGAGCACAGCTTCTTCAATCTGAGATATCCGTTCTGGCATGATCACGGCCTGACGATTCATGATTCCGATATGACGGAGCTGTGCCGCGCGGCGCTGTGGTATTCCGATCACATCGAGATCACCGATTCCAGACTGCACGGAATCAAGGCTTTAAGAGAGTGCGCCGAGGTGAAAATGAGCGGCTGCGACATCATTTCTCCGGAGTTCGGCTGGTCGGTGCGCGGTATTGAGATGAAGGACTGCAAGGCCCAGGGCGAATACTTTATGATGCGTTCGGATCATTTGCATTTTGATCATGTGGAGCTGAAGGGAAAGTACTCCTTCCAGTACATTGAGGATTCTGT
>CALWGS010000107.1 GCA_944380155.1 uncultured Lachnospiraceae bacterium | reverse complement strand
AAATATGAGATAATATCTCAAATATGCTTTACAAAAAGAAAAAATCAAATATAATAAAAGGAGAAGGAGTGACGTCAAAGACAGGAATTGTTAAGGGAGGCAGATTCTATGTTATGTCAGTTTAGCGTTAAAAATTTTAAGAGTATACGGGATGAAATGACGTTTGATATGCAGGCGGCTGCTATTTCAGAACATGAAGACAGGGTAATTGAAGACAAGGATGGGGAATTATATTTACCTGTATCGGCTATTTACGGGCCGAATGGGGGCGGGAAGTCGAATGTGCTGGAGGCACTGTATTGTCTGATATTAAAAGTATTAAGACCCCTGTACGCAGCCGGTGATAATGCAGCGGCGGCGATTTGCGCCGGGAGGACGGAGATAGAGCCATTTGCATTTTTGAAAGAGACTGTAAAGGAACCCACCCGGTTTGAACTCTTTTTTAGAACAGAATTGGCAGAATATCGCTATGAGCTTATAACGAAAAAGGATGTGATTGAATATGAGCGACTGGATCGGATTAAGTTAGAGACTCGACGCCGCTCTGCTCTTTTTGAAAGGGATACGACAGGGATCTCATTGAAAGGCATCTTCTCTAAATTAAAAATCAGTGACGGATTATCGGATACCTTGCCGTTGCTCACATATTTAGGAATAACCTATGCAAAAAATGAAGTAATACAGGATATATTAAACTGGTTTCGTTATAGAATTGACTTTTTAAACTATGGGAGTCCGGTTCAGGAACTTCATCTGGCAGTTGCAAAATCGGAGAATGTAAAGCAGCTGATGATTGATATGATTCGGGAAATGGATCTGGATATTGTAGATTTCAGAGTAGAGAAAAGAGAACCTGGACAGATTGAAATATTTACGAAACATATTGTTGACGATTATGAAACAGAATTAAATCTGTATGATGAATCGAGCGGAACTCAAAAGATATTTGGATTACTCCCGTTTATAGCAAAAAGTCTGCTCGAAGGAGTGACACTGGTGATTGATGAATTGGATGCCAAGATACACCCGGTTCTGCTTCGGTATATTATTATGATGTTTCATAACAAAGAGGTGAATAAGAGGGGCGCGCAGCTTATTTTCACATCTCATGATTTATCCACTATGAACAGTGAAGTGTTTCGGAGAGATGAGATCTGGTTTGCTGCGAAGGGAAAGGGACAAAATACAAAATTATATTCTTTGGTTGAGTTTAAGAACGGGAAAGGTGATTCTGTACGCAAGGACGCAAGGTTTGACAAACAATATCTGGAGGGGAAATATGGCGCGGATCCGTATCTTAGAAGGATCATAGATTGGGGGAAGGTGAATGGCTAAAAAAGCCGGAGTACAAGAGTGGAAGAAAAAGCGCAGGAAGGAATATTTGGAAAAGAGGGAGTTTCGGTATTATATTTTTTGTGAAGGTCAGCAGACAGAGCCATCCTATTTTGAGGGATTCAAACGGAGGAAATCACATGGAACGCGTTCGCCACTGCGCCCGTCAGACAATCCGATCTAACGCGGCTGCAGCCATACTCATCTATATGGCCGGTCTTTTCCTTCTGCCGCCGGAACGCGTGGATTTGATTGGACTAATCCGGCTGGGAGAGAGGTATCTGCCGCTTGCGGGGATCTTCTGGTTCCTTGCGGCGGGACGTCCGGAGGAGGAATGCGGGGCGGCGGATATTGTGTACCTGACCGGGCGCTTTTTCCCGGGATATTATCTGGCGCGTCTTGCTTTCCTGACAGCTTCGGCCGGACTTATGATGCTTTTGTATCTTGGGATGATTTCGGGAATAAGCGGGAATCCGGATATCGGGGTCGGGGAGCTTCTTATGATCTGGCAGGGAGTGTTCGCGGGGCAGTTGTTTCTGGGCCTTATGTCTATGGAAATTGCGGCATGGACGAAGCAGCGCAGAATCGGCCTGATTGCGGGATTGCTCTGGTTTCTTGCGGATACGCAGACGAACGGGAGCCTGATGGGAGCGTTCACGCTTCTGGGGTATGAAACGGGGCGGCCGTGGACGAAGGGATGCCTCTGGGGAGCCTGTGCCGGACTGGCGATATTATCAGTCATGCGGATGAGAAGAAGGGTGAGAGGGAGAGGATAGAGGAGGTTTGGACAAGATGGAGATTGTGATTGAGAATCTGGAGAAATACTATGGAAAGCAGTGTGCCCTGGATCGGGTAAGTCTGACGATTCACAGAGGGATGTTCGGCCTGCTTGGGGCGAATGGTTCGGGTAAGACGACTCTGATGCGGATTCTTGCGACGCTGCTTCCCAAGAACGGCGGTACTGTGACGATCGATGGAATTCCCATTGAACATACGGCAGAGATTCGCAGCCTGGTTGGATATCTTCCGCAGGAATTCCATATGTATCCCTATTATACGGTGTGGCAGGCGATGGATTACATCGCGTACCTGTCAGGAATCCGGACGGGACGGGAAGAGCGGATCCGGAACATGCTGGAATGGGTGAATCTGGAAGAAGTCAGGAAGAAGAAGGTGCGGCAGCTTTCGGGCGGGATGAAGAGGAGACTTGGCATTGCAATGGCACTCATTCACGACCCGAATGTGCTGATTGTGGACGAGCCGACCGCCGGCCTGGATCCGGAGGAGCGGATTCGATTCCGTAATCTGCTTCAGAGCTTTGCGGGAAGGCGGACGGTTCTTCTGTCTACACACATTGCAGGGGATGTGGAAGTCTCCTGCGATCATCTGGCAGTGCTGAACCGTGGAAAGCTCTTGTTTGGGGGAGATATGAAGGAATTTATACAGGGAGCGCAGGGAACGATCTGGGAGCTGCGCGGAAGCAGGCAGGAGACGGAAGCGGAACTTGCGAAGTACCCGGAAGCAGTGCTGATCAGCCAGACAGTGAAGGATGCGAAGGATGTCCTTCGGGTCTACTCTGAGGAAAGACCGGGGAGAATGGCGGAATGCGTGATGCCGAGGGCAGAGGATGCTTATATGAGAATCAGCAGAAGGAATATCAAATCGTTGTGATTATGGACAGGAACTGTCTCCCGCCGGAATCAAAGGGGCTCAAACCATTGATTCCGGCGGGATTTTTTGGCTTTCGGCAATTCCTTAAATTATTGAAAAGCATGAAAAAAGAGTTGAAATTTTAACTAGATTATCATATAATGAGGACAGGAATATCGTTCGTGTTGTTTGTTCTGTCGTTCGCAAATTTGGTGTTGAAGGGGATTCAGACATAAGTAAATATTGGATCGTAGAGACGACAGGCAGTTCGGTCTGCTGTTTTCAGAGAGGAGTGTGTTGTAATATGAAGCGTACAAGGTGGACAATCAGAAAGAGCATGATCTGCGGCATGTTATTCGTATTCGGGCTGCTGCTTGCGGGAATGGGAATACCGGAGGGAGTGTCAGGAGCAGAGGCTGATGGGGAGGAATATGTCTTTGATGAGGAATTCTGGGATGAGCATGTGGATGAGGAGGCTCATCTTCCGAGGACAGCGGAGGAGGAAGATCAGCACTGGAGATCCACATTAATGAGTGTGTACGGCGGCGGCACCAGATTTGAGGATGAATATGGAGTATATATCTATGAGATTATATCCTATTCACCCAAAGAGGCCAGTATTATCCTTATCAAAGATACTGGAGAGGAAGTAAGAATTCCTTCAGAGGTAGATGGATACAAGGTAACAAGAATTGGGGAAAGTAAAAGATATTATATAGAACATGACCCTTATTATGATTCTTATGGGTATGAGTGCGTATTTATGCCAAGTACCTGTGATAAGGTGACATCCCTGATTATTCCCGACGGAGTAGAATATATCGGTTATAATGCATTTAGCTGCTGCAGAAATCTGAAATCTGTACGGCTGCCAAATACCCTGACAGCAATGGCTCCCTGCTTTGCTCACTGCTATTCCCT
>CALWGS010000106.1 GCA_944380155.1 uncultured Lachnospiraceae bacterium | reverse complement strand
AAACAGCCGGACCTCCGTCTCACATTCAATCTGAATTGTCATCGGTTCTTCCCTTCTCCCCTTCCTGTCCTGTGCGCGGACATCACTCTTCTGCCCCTTTGAACGCCTTCTCTGCCCGTGCGCGGTTCCCTGGACCCTCTCCGGTCTG
This sequence comes from uncultured Lachnospiraceae bacterium, assembly GCA_944380155.1. Taxonomy (GTDB): domain Bacteria; phylum Bacillota; class Clostridia; order Lachnospirales; family Lachnospiraceae; genus Caccomorpha. Next base: position 6,142 of record CALWGS010000106.1, on the reverse strand, counting down.
CTCTCCCGGGTCCGGCATCCTGCGCGGCGCGCCTTCTTGCGCGGGCTTCTTCTTTGTTCTCATATTCCTCATAAGCCTTCACGATCTTCTGAACCAGAGGATGGCGCACCACATCCAGGCTTGTCAGGTAAGAAAATCCGATTCCGTCCACATCCTTAAGCACCCGGATCGCCACATCCAGCCCCGATACGGCACCGGCGGGAAGATCCTTCTGGGTCTGATCGCCCGTAATGATGACCTTGGAACCAAAGCCGATTCGGGTCAGGAACATCTTCATCTGCGCCGGGGTCGTATTCTGAGCCTCATCCAGAATAATATAGGCATTATCCAGCGTCCTGCCTCTCATATAAGCAAGGGGAGCCACCTCAATCAGCCCCTTCTCCATATTCTTCTGAAAGCTCTCAGGCCCCATAATCTGGTACAGCGCGTCATACAGCGGCCTCAGATACGGATCGACCTTGCTTTGCAGGTCTCCCGGCAGAAATCCCAACTTCTCCCCCGCCTCAATCGCCGGACGGGTCAGGATAATCCTTCCCACCTCATCGTTCTTAAATGCACTGATTGCCATAGCCATGGCAAGATAGGTCTTGCCCGTTCCGGCAGGCCCGATTCCGAACACAATCATCTTCTTCCTGATCTGATCCACGTACTGCTTCTGTCCCAGAGTCTTTGGCTTAATCGGACGGCCGTTGATCGTATGGCAGATCAGATCCTGATCTATTTCGACAATCGCACTCTCTTTATCTTCAAAGCTGAGTGAAAGTGCGTAATTAACACTCTGTTCTGTAATGGTACCGCCCCTCTTTGAGAGCTCAGCAAGCTGAACCAGGACATTTCTTGCTTTAAGCACCCGGCTCCCTTCCCCGATCACCTTCACTTGGGCGTCTCTTGCAATGACCGTTACATTCAGGGTTCTTTCAATGATCTTTACATAAGCGTCATATTCTCCGAAAATATTCCGGATCTGTTCCGCCGGAATATCAATGATTATTTCTGTTATACTCATCTGTACACTAACCTCCAATGAAGATTATAATAGATTCAGCCGGAAAAGACAACCATATTCAGGAAGTTTCCTCTGTTTCTATTTCCGTTTCCTGCTCTATTTCCGGCTGTTTCCATTCCTCATCTTCTACTGCCCGGTATTCCCACGCCTGCTCCTGCGTCAGAATCTCTCCCTGAGCTGTTGCCGTATCTCCCGCGATATCAATCGCAACCCGGTTCTCCGTAATACAGACATCCTGCGCAATCAGATTCTCCAGATACCGCTTCAGCCTCTCATTCAGCAGTGCCGCCGCCTCCTCCTGTGTATAGACCGCGGTCTGTTCATAATATTCATAAAGACGTACTACGCGGATCCGCAGCGGAAGAACGAAATCGGCCAATCCCGCCGTATAATCCCAGGACACGGCGTCATACTGCTCAAACGAATGGGACGGCAGCCAGGAAATCAGCTCCTTCTCCCCTGAATACAGCCCCGCTCCGGTGATTTGCTCTCCCGTATACAGTTTCTCCGTATGGTCCAGCTTTAAACTGTCTTCATATCGGTAATATGTAGCAAGCCATACCTCCCCGTCCGCCGTTACCGCTTCTCTCCCCATTAACTCCTCTCCATCGCCGATGATTTCAACCACTCCCGAGATCAGAATATCCCCCTGTTTCACAACATCTCCGCGCTGCACGGCCGGCGTACCGCTCCGGACGACAATCTGCCTTACAATCCCATCCTTCTCTGCCACAATATGCTGAGCGCCTGCGGACGGCGGATCGGTATCGGTCAGACTGGTTTCGGATATCCGTATGATCAGCTTCGTTCCCTTGATTTCGGCAGAGACCCAGCCGATATCCTCGTATGTGCTCCTTAACAGCGCTTCGATCCCGGCGCAGTCAACCTCTTTCTTCGCCGCTCCCGCATAAATTCCGTTCTCCCGTAAGAATCCCGTAATTTGCTCAGGAGTGTGAGTATAGCTTCCGGTCACCGAAATATCCCAGATATAGAAAGACAGCCTTAGAATTAAAAAGAAGCACAGGAGCACTCCGGCCGCGAACATCCCCCGCTTCCGGTTCCGGTACAGAACGAACGGCAGGCCCCTTCGCGAGACAATGACAGGCCTGACCCCTGTCTTACGGACCGCCGGATGCATATTTTTATAATCCTTCAAACGCACCTGTGCATAATAAGTTCCATTGATACATTTTAATTTCCATAGATCAATTCCACGCTTTGCACACAGATTCAGAAATCGTTCCGTCTCCGTACCCAGAAGCTTGATCACCAGATATCCTGTGAGATATTGATACAGCCTTTCTGCCATGGACTTGCCTCCGTTACGTGCGGGCCTGATAAGTAACTCCTGCAATCATTCCGGTTATCTTCATTTCCTGCTCCGTATAATACGCGATTTCCAGGCGTTTGCCTTCAATGCAGACACAGAAGGACTTCGCCTGAATCCGTACCAGGGTATCCGTATAAGTAAGAATTCCTCTATAATTCTCAATCCTCACCTCATACCGTCCTGTCAGCGTCAGAATCGGGACACCCGCCGTCATATCAGCCGGCAGATCAATCCGCCCCGCTAACTGCTCCAAAAGGGATTCCCGGTCCTTGTGCCTCTTCTTTTCCTGCCGTTCGATTTCTTTATACAGATCCCTATGAGAGTTCTGCCTTCTTGTCTTCCTGCTTCTCATCCGGTCATGCCCGCCGCCTATCCCTTTCTTCTTAGTATATGTCCGCGCGGGAAGTCCTATGAGAAATCGCTCCGGAACAGACAGAAAAAAACCCCCAACATCTGCATGCCAGGGGTTAATCTTGTACCTTCGTACAGCTTATTCAAGCTTATTTGAACTTGCGCTTGCGAGCAGCCTCGGACTTCTTCTTACGTCTTACGCTGGGCTTCTCGTAATGCTCTCTCTTGCGGATCTCCTGCTGGATACCTGCCTTCGCACAGTTTCTTTTGAATCTGCGGAGAGCACTGTCTAATGACTCGTTTTCTTTAACGATTACGTTTGACATAGTCTCACACCTAACCTCCCTCCAGTTGTGTATTGTGCCTATACAACTGTTTGGGTCATTCTTGAATAGCACTATACTGATTATAGCATATTTTTTGGATTCGTCAACTGTTTTTTTTTGTTATTTTAACTGGAACGGGTCTGCGGATTGGGATTTCTTATCTTATGACAAGCTCTCTCCTTAATTCCTCATGGATTTTCCCGTTGCTTGCCACGACCGGATGGGCCGTCCTGACATCCAATTCGTTCCCGTCCCAGTCGGTTACGACGCCTCCCGCTTCCTCCACAATCACCAGGCCGGCCGCATAGTCCCACGGCTGCAGGATTCTTTCGAAGAACCCCTCGTGCCGCCCGGCCGCGATATAGCACAGCTCCAGCTCCGCGGAACCGGTCCTCCGGATGTCCTGGCTCTTCCTGAATACATTCTCAAAGATTCGGAAGTTCTCCTTCGCGAATTCCTTCCGGTACGGCGCGGTTCCCACCGCAATCAGGCTGTCCGCCAGCGTATCCGCCTGCGTCACATGAATGCGCGTTCCGTTCAGATATGCTCCCTCGCCTCTCACAGCGTGGAACATCATCTCAAGGAACGGGTTATAGACCGCTCCGAACACGAGTCTCCCATCCGCGTACAGGGCAAGGGAGACCGCGCTGAACTGATAATGATGGATCAGATTCGTCGTTCCGTCAATCGGATCCAGGATCCAGCAGGGCCTGGCAAAGTCGATCTCATTCTTCTTCTCCTCGCCCATGAACTGAATCTCCGGATACAGGGCAAGGAGCCTGCTCTGCAGGAATTCCTGCACTCCGACATCGACCTGAGTCACGAAATCATCCAGCCCCTTCTCGGAGACGGCGCCGACGGCCGTCTCATTGAAGATAATCGGGCGTGTCATACGCATCAGCTCCATCACCCCTGCATAATCCACCGCGGGACTCATCTCAGCATCCCCTCTGCCAGCTCCTTTGCCTTCGCGACCGCTTCCTGCGCCGCGGCCGGGTTCTTGCCGCCGGCCTGCGCCATGTTCGGACGTCCGCCGCCGCCGCCGCCCACAATGGCCGCCGCCGCTTTAATCAGATTCCCCGCATGGGCTCCCTTCTTCACGGCGCCGTCCGTAGCCATCGCAACCAGATTCACCTTCCCGTCGAATACCGACGCAAGCAGGAAGAAGCATTCGCCGAGCTTCTCCTTCATCTGATCTCCGAGATTCCTAAGACCGTTCATATCCACATCCGGAACCCTGGCCGCAAGCACCTTCACGCCGTCCACCTCTGCCGCAGCGCCAAGGATATCTCCCAGCGCGCTGTTGGCAAGCTTTGCCTTCAGCTTCTCATTCTCCGAAGACAGGCTCTTAATCTCATCGTGCATGCTCTCGATCTTCTTCGCAAGGCCCGCCGGATCGGACTTGGCTGCCTTCGCCGCCGTCAGAAGCTCCTGCTCCAGCGTCTTATAATAATCGAATACCCCCTTGGCGGTCAGCGCTTCGATTCTTCTCACGCCCGCCGCGATTCCGGTTTCCGAAATAATCTTAAACGCCGTAATGCTTCCGGTGTTCGCCATATGCGTACCGCCGCACAGCTCCTTCGAGAACTCTCCCATCGACACCACGCGCACCGATTCCCCGTACTTCTCTCCGAACAGTGCCATTGCGCCGGACTTCTTCGCGTCCTCTACGCTCATGATCTCCGTTACAACCGGAAGATTCTCAGCGATCTCCTGATTCACCAGATCCTCTACCTTCGCAAGCTCCTCCTTCGTCATCGCCGAAAAATGCGTGAAGTCAAAGCGAAGCCTGTCATCGCTCACATAAGATCCCGCCTGCTCTACATGTGTGCCGAGCACCAGGCGCAGCGCCTTCTGAAGCAGATGCGTCGCACTGTGATTCTTGCAGGTTGCCTCCCTCTTCTTCTCATTGATATGGAGCGTTACCGTATCTCCCACGGTGAATATGCCCTCTTTCACGAATCCGACATGTCCGATCTTGCCGCCCTGCAGCTTAATGGTATTCTCCACCTCGAATACGGCTCCGTCCTTCGTAATCACACCTGTATCTCCCTGCTGGCCGCCCATGGTGGCATAGAACGGAGTAACGGGAACGATAATGGTACCGCTCACTCCCTCGGCCAGATCGCTCACCAGCTCATCCTCCGTTGTAAGAACCGAAATCACCGAATCCTCCGAAGCTCTGTCATACCCGTTGAATTCCGAGGTAATCGCCGGATCAATGGACTGGTATACCGTAACATCCGCGCCCATATAATTCGTCGTGCCTCTTGCGGCCCTTGCGGTCTCGCGCTGAACCTGCATGGCCTTCGCGAAACCCTCCTCGTCAATGGCGAAGCCCTTCTCCTCCAGGATCTCCTTCGTCAGATCCAGCGGGAATCCATAGGTGTCATACAGCTTGAACGCATCCTCGCCGCCAAGCGTCTTCTCACCCCTTTTCGTCATCTCATCTTCCATCTCGGCAAGAATTCCAAGACCCTGATCGATGGTCTTATTGAACTTCTCTTCTTCAATTGTCAGGATCTTAAGAATATAATCCTGCTTCTCCTCCAGCTCCGGATATCCGTCCTTCGACTCCGAAATCACGGTCTTTGCCAGCTCCGCCATGAAGGTATGATCAATCCCAAGCATTCTTCCGTGCCTTGCCGCGCGGCGCAGAAGCCTTCTTAATACATAGCCGCGTCCCTCATTCGACGGCAGAATTCCGTCCGAGGTCATGAAGGTAACGGAACGGATGTGATCCGTAATCAGACGGATGGAAACGTCCTTCTTCGGATCCAAATGATAGGTCACGCCTGCAATCTCGCAGACCTTATCCCGGATTGCCTTCATTGTGTCAATGTCGAATACGGAGTCCACATCCTGAACCGCAACCGCCAGACGCTCCAGGCCCATACCCGTATCAATATTCTTGCTTGCCAGCTCAACATAGCCGCCCTTGCCGTCGCCGTCGAACTGGGTAAATACATTGTTCCAGACCTCCATATACCGATCGCAGTCGCAGCCGACCGTACAGCCCGGCTTCCCGCAGCCGAAGCGCTCTCCGCGGTCATAATAGATCTCCGAGCACGGACCGCACGGACCCGCGCCGTGCTCCCAGAAATTATCCTCCTTGCCGAAGCGGAAGAT
>CALWGS010000105.1 GCA_944380155.1 uncultured Lachnospiraceae bacterium | reverse complement strand
TGTCGATATATGGGATCTCTTTCCGTTTTTCTTCTATCATCCCAAGCAGTTCTTCCACTCTCGACGCATATACATCCATGTCGTTCAGCAGGTTTCTAAGCTCTATCCCTGCCGCTTCCGGCGCTTCCTTACTTCCAACGCTGTGCTCTGCGGCCGATGCCAGGGTCTTTGCCCTCTTCATCCCGGCACCTCTCAGCTTTGCGTCCCTCCAGATCCGGTTTACGCCTTCCGCACCTAATTTTTGAATATCCTCCGGCAGTGGCGCTGCCTGCAGCACCATCCTTCCGCTGACCGCCTTTAAATCCCTGTAAACGTCTTTATACTCCGGGAAATAGATGGAGAACCATCTGGCGATCCGGTTTTTGGCTCTGGTAAGTTCTTCCTGTGCCTGGAACCGCATATTGGACAAACTCCTGATCTCCGCGTAAACGCCGGTCGGGATATAAGGATAAGAGAAACGTCCTTCATTCACAAGACTGGCGATCGTCTTGGGGTCTTTGCGGTCATTCTTGTTGGGATGATTGTCGTCCAGTTCTTTCGATTTTTTTACATGATGGGGATTCACATGCACCGGCCTCATCCCATTGTCCTGCAGGAATTTCCCCAGGGCAAACCAGTAATGGCCGGTTGGTTCCATACCAGGGATCACAACAGATTTGCCGTTTTTTTCTAAAAGATCCTCTATCCAGGCTTTGAATGTCAGGAACCCTGCTTCATTATTACTAAACTCAAAAGGCTTTTTGGTGAATTCATAATTCCTCCAGTCGAAAGCACGGGCAAAATGGGTTTCACTTCCAACATCAATGCCAACAATTAAAGTTTTTTCAGTAATGGATGCAATTTTTGCGTTTTGTGTGTTATACTTCATTTTGGATACCTCTCTGTTTCATAAGATTTTTACTAACCGGCAAAGTCAGCAAATCTTATTTTACTCTGAGGTATCTTTTTATCAACCACCTTTCTTGGAATTCCTTATGTTTGTATTATACAGGAAGCTCCTGTTCGTTTTGATTTAGATCAAATAAAGATGGATGATCCATGGTTCTATCATAGATCATCCATCTTAGGGCTGACTTTTCTGTATCTTAATTTAAGCTTAACCTGCAATGCAGGAAAATCAGATTAAAATCAATATCAGACCCATTTTATAATTTATGCGCATTTTGTGTATTTCAATCTTGATATAAATGCGTATAAGGTGTATAATACGTCTGTAAGGAGGTAAACGGAAGATGACATTTCGGGAAGTAGAAAAAATCATCAAGAAAGATGGCTGGTATCTGGTAGATGTCAGAGGGTCCCATTACTACTATGAGCATCCGACAAAGCCCGGTAAGGTAACGATTCCTCGACACTCCGGAGATATCAGAATCAAAACCTTACGGAACATATGGAAGCAGGCGGGGCTATAAAGCCACCGGCTTCTTTGATTATATAAATTATGTATTAGGAGGTACAGAACATGAAATTGATTTATCCTGCCTGTTTTTATCCTGCTGATGAAGATGAAGGGTATACCGTAGTTGTTCCGGATCTTCCCGGCTGTGTGACAGAGGGAGATACACTGGCCGACGCGATCGACATGGCAACAGAAGCAGCCTGCGGCTGGATTCTTGGAGAATGGGAGAATGGCAAGGCAATTCCGGAAGCGAGTGATTACAAGTCCATTGTACCGGATGAGGAAGACGGCTTTGTCAATCTGATTGTCCTTGACATGGACGCTTACACGGAAAAGAACAGCCGGAAGACCGTCCGAAAGAATGTTACCATCCCTGCATGGCTGAACGCTTACGGCGAAGAACATCATATCAATTTCTCCAATGTTTTGCAAAAGGCCCTGCTTGATATGGTAAATGCAAAGCAATGATCCTGGATACGATGTCAGCCGTCAGCCAGTGCCAACAGCTGGCGGCTGTTCCTTTTCCCTGAAAATCTGATACCACAAACTGACAAGGGCATAGAACACGCTTAACCTCACCCCTCCGGGATCCGGATCAAAAACCTTGTCCCCTCCCCCGGCCTGCTCCTGACCGTAATCTCGCCGCCATGCAGGACGACAATCTGCCTCGCAATCGCAAGGCCAAGGCCGCTGCCCTCCGGCTTCTCTTTCGTATTCGTCCCCCGGTAATACCGGTTAAAAAGCTCAGCCTGCTCTTCCTCACTGATACCAATGCCATTATCACAAACAGAAATACAGATATCGTTTCTCTGATCTCTTGAAACAGATACCACGACTTTTGTATCCGCCGGATTATGAACCAGTGCATTGATAACAAGATTTCCCACTGCGCGGCGGAACAGATCGGGATCAATGGCAGCGGTAAATTCCGAACGACTGTGCCCGCTTTCAAACCCGCTCTCTGTGTCAAACTCGATGTCTCTGTCAGAAAAGGCCGGGTCATTGGCAATGTCAATCACCAGCTCCTTCAGATAGCGCACCAGGCGCACCTGCTGGGGATGAAAGGGAAATGCGCCGGATTCCAGCTGGTAGGTCAGCTTCAGATCATTCATCAGCTTCTCCACATGGTCAACATTCTTTAAAATAATAGAACCGTATTCCTGAACCGTCCGGGTATCCGCTGCGGCGCCGTCCGCAAGCAGTTCCGCATAGCCCTTCACGGGAGAAAGCGGAGTTTTCAGATCATGGGTTATATTCGTGATCCATTCCCGGCGCACACGTTCTGTTTCTTCCTTCAGCTGATCGCTGCGCCGGACTTCTTCATCCATTTTGTTCAGAGCCGCATACACGCCGTTGAACAGGCCCTTTTGAGGGAGCGGCTGATAGGTTCTAAGCGAAATGTTCCCAATCCCCCTTATGATCTTTCCCATCTGGCGGGTGAGCCAAAAGCCGTATAATTTCTTGCTTGATTCTTTGAGTATTGCGTAGTCTTTCTTCACATCTCCGACAACTTCTTGTACTTATTATATTTCATCCGCTCAAAGAATACAAGGCGAGAAGGAGGAATGCCCAATGATTCATCCGTCAAAGCGATCGTTGCAAATTACCCCATAGAATCCTCCCGCAGTGCTTCCACCAGAC
>CALWGS010000104.1 GCA_944380155.1 uncultured Lachnospiraceae bacterium | reverse complement strand
AGCCGGAGAACATCATCGAGAAGATGATTGAAGGCCGTCTGAAAAAGGAACTCAAGGAGATCTGCCTGGTCGATCAGATCTATGTCAAGGACAGCGATATGACGGTCGGCAAGTATCTTGAGAGCGTATCCAAGGAGATCGGCGCTCCTCTGACTGTGAAGAGATTCGTTCGTTTTGAGACCGGCGAAGGCCTTGAGAAGAAGACCGATAACTTTGCGGAGGAAGTTGCAAAGCAGGCGGGAATGTAAGACCTGCGGGAATTCTGAGAATTTTAGCTGCATATTGTGAAGGCAGTCCGTATGAACCAGTTCATCCTTTGGGATGGACTGGTTTTTCTGCTTGTGGTATAATAGAGAAAAAGCGGGAGAGGATCATAGATATGATTTATACGGTTACATTTAATCCGTCTCTGGATTATATCGTATCAGTCAATCATTTCAGGACGGGTCTGACCAATCGGACCGATTCGGAGCTGATTCTTCCGGGAGGGAAGGGAATTAACGTATCCGTAGTACTGGGGAATCTCGGAATTGAGAGTACGACTCTGGGGTTCACGGCGGGTTTTACCGGCAGGGAGATCCGCAGGGCTGTGGAAGCATATGGGGTGAAGGCCGACTTCATAGAGCTTCCCTCTGGCCTGTCAAGAATCAATGTGAAGCTGAAATCGATTGAGGGAACGGAAATTAACGGACGCGGGCCTGATATCACCGGGGATGACATAGAGTGTCTGATGGAGAAGCTTCGAAGACTGAGAGAGGGGGATGTACTGGTTCTGGCGGGGAGCATTCCCTCCTCCGTACCTGATACTATTTATCAGAAGATGATGAGGGAGCTGTCCGGACGGAATATTCTGATTGTTGTTGACGCGGAGAAGGAGCTGCTTGCGAATGTGCTGGCGGATCGGCCGTTCCTGATTAAGCCGAATCATCATGAGCTGGGCGAATTATTGAAGACAAGACTGACAACCAGGGAGGAGGTGATTCCCTGCGCTTTGGAGCTGAAGCGCAGAGGCGCACGGAACGTTCTGGTGTCCATGGCGGGAGAGGGGGCGGTGCTGGCTGCGGATGACGGCAGGATCTATCAGGCGCCTGCGCCTGAGGGGAAGCTCGTGAACGCGGTGGGAGCCGGAGATTCCATGGTGGCGGGGTTCCTTGCGGGCTGGCTGGAGAAGAGGGATTATGAGCACGCCTTTTACATGGGCCTTGCGGCGGGAAGCGCAAGCGCATATTCGGACTATCTGGCCGGGAAGAAAGAGATCAAAGCGTTTTATTCCGATTGCAGACATCCTGGTTTGGGTGTATAATAATATCGATGCGATATTCGGGAATGTAGTGCAGGGTCCCGGTGTCGGGAATTGCTCATGAACGGAGGAAATCAATTATGAACACAGATATCAGAAAGAAGTATGAATATTGGTGTGAATCGCCGGTCTTTGATGAAGCGACGAAGGCGGAGTTAAGGGCAATCGCGCAGGATGAGGCGGAGATTACGGATCGTTTCTATAAGGATCTGGAATTCGGAACCGGCGGACTGCGCGGCGTGCTTGGGGCCGGAAGCAATCGTATGAATATCTATACGGTGAAGAAGGCAACGCAGGGACTGGCGAATTATATTATTAAGAATCAGGCGCAGGAGAAGGGTGTCGCGATCGCATACGATTCCAGAAGGATGTCGCCGGAATTCGCGAGCGAGGCGGCATGTACCCTTGCAGCCAACGGAATTAAGGCCTATGTATTCGAATCCCTGCGTCCGACCCCGGAGCTGTCTTTTGCGCTCAGAACGCTGGGAGCGACGGCCGGGATTGTCGTGACGGCAAGCCATAATCCCCCGGAATATAACGGATATAAGGTATATTGGGAGGATGGCGCTCAGATTACCGCTCCCAGGGACGCCGAGATTATCGCTGAGGTGAACGCGGTGACGGATTTCGGGGCGATCCGGACGATGAGCAGGCAGGACGCCGAGGCCGCCGGGCTGTATGAGATCATCGGCAAGGAGATTGATGATGCCTATATGGCAGAGCTTAAGAAGCTGGTTCTTCATCCGGAGGCGATTCGCGCTGCAGGGAAGAATATGAAGATTGTGTATACTCCTCTGCACGGCACGGGGAATGTCCCGGTGCGCCGCATTTTAAAGGAGCTTGGATTTGAGCAGGTCTATGTGGTTCCCGAACAGGAGAAGCCGGACGGCAATTTCCCGACTGTCTCCTATCCGAATCCGGAGGATAAGAATGCGTTCCGCCTGGCGCTTGAGCTTGCGAAGAAGGTGGACGCGGATCTGGTTCTGGCTACGGATCCGGACGCGGACAGGCTCGGAATCTATGCGAAGGATCGGAACGGGGAGTATCAGGTATTCACCGGGAATATGTCCGGACTGCTGATCTGCGAGTATGAGCTGTCGCAGAGAAAGGCGATGGGAAGGCTGCCTCAGAACGGCGCGATTGTAACGACGATTGTATCCTCCAATATGGCGAAGGCCGTTGCGGATGCTTATCATGTGACCTATATCGAGACTCTGACCGGATTTAAGTATATCGGGGAACAGATCAAGTTCTTTGAGCAGAATCACAGCTATGAGTATCTGTTCGGCTTCGAGGAGAGCTACGGCTGTCTGGTTGGAACCCATGCAAGGGATAAGGATGCCTGTGTTGCGGTGATGGCGCTGTGTGAGGCGGCCGCCTATTACAGGCAGCAGGGTCTGACGCTGGTGGATCAGATGGAGCGCATCTTTGAGACCTACGGATACTATAAGGAGACCCTGTTCACCAGAACGTTCAAGGGCGCGGACGGCTCAGAGAAGATGAAGCAGATGATGGATGAAATGAGGAAGAATCCTCCGGTCAAGGTCGCGGGTTATCAGGTGCTTGCCGTAAGAGATTATCAGGCCGGCACAAGAACGGACTGCGTGACGAAGGAAGTGACGGGAACCGGACTTCCAAAGTCGAATGTTCTGTATTTTGAATTGAATGGCGATGCGTGGTTCTGTGTCAGACCGTCCGGAACCGAGCCGAAGATTAAGTATTATGCCGGAGTGAAGGGCAGAACCGGCGAAGAAGCGGACGAGCTGCTTGCAGGACTGATTGGAGCGCTCGAAGGCTGAGCCTGCATATGGGACTTTGGAAAGAGAACGGGGCAGATTTTATGAAATCTGTCCCGTTTTTGAGTGCGCCTGGCGGCGCGGCCGGATATCTTTGTTTTGCCTTATGATATTTATTTTAAGAATTCGTAAGGAAATTGTCGGTAGAAATATTAGATTTAACCTGCTATAATAGCAGAACAGATTTGGGAAAATAACAATGCAGACAACGGCGGATTCCAAAGAATATTTCAAAATTGTTACATCTATATCAATAATATTTACTTCGTTTTAAAATTAAAAGATATTATTGTTTTTATGGGGAAGTTTTGATATAATCAGACAAGATAACAAAAGGAGAATGGGGTATGCGGTACGGAGAGGATAATTACAGCAGACAAGAGTATATCAGGCGGCGGAGACAGGCGCAGAAGATGATCCGGCTTATGCTTCTGGTTTTTTTCCTGCTGACGCTGGCCTTTGCCACTGTCAGTATTGTACTTGCATTCCGTCTGCATTCCCTGAGCAGGACCGTTGACGAGTTGGAAGCGCAGCTTACAGAATATCAGAGACGGGAGGAAGAATCCGGTCCGGTCGGAGCCGGAGGAAGCACGAATCCGGACGGGAACAGAGGAGAAGACGGTCTCTCGGGCGCCCAGTCGGTGACAGAGCCGGACACCGAACCGACGGCGGAGCCGGACGGGACAGCCCCGGATGGGGCTGCCGATACGACAGAAGAACAGATAGCCGGTACAACAGAAGAACAGCCCTCATCCGGGACGGAAGGGGAATC
>CALWGS010000103.1 GCA_944380155.1 uncultured Lachnospiraceae bacterium | reverse complement strand
AGGGGCCTTTGATTGCCGTAAGCTAACGGAAACCGGAACTGCTTTTCCGCGCCCGCAAAATGACTCGAGGTTACGGCAAGCGCCGTATCCGCGAATCCGCCGTCTATCAAAGCAGCGGCAAGCCCCAGAGACTCCCCCATGGTAGAACAGGCGCCGTACACACCGAATGTAGGAATCGAGAGCGTTTCCACGCCGAAAGAGGTCGCGATCAGCTGCCCTAACAAATCCCCTCCGATCAGGTAGCGCACCTGCTCCCGCCGTATACCGGCCTTGCGAATCGCAAGCTCTGCCGCTTCCTTGATCATGCGGCTTTCGGCATCCTCCCAGCTCGTTCCCCCGAACATCGGATCCTCCGAGATGACATCAAAGCAGGAACCCAGCGGTCCTTCCCCTTCTTTTTTCCCGGTTACCGAGGCAGCCGCCGCAATCCGGGGCGGTTCTCCGAACAGCATTGTCTGGGTGCCGGCCATTTTTGACCTGCCCTTCTGTGTCATATCACATTCTCTCATCCTGCCTCACCCCCTTCCCATATCACACGGCACCCGCAAGCTTGAGCACATAATATGCCAGCCCCAGCACCCAGGAGGAAAAGATTCCGTACAAAATCACCGGTCCCGCAATTGTGAAGATTTTACAGCCGATTCCGAAGACCTGCCCCTCCTTCTGAAACTCAATGGCAGGTGCCGCAACGGAGTTCGCAAATCCCGTAATGGGAACGACGCTTCCGGCTCCCGCAAATTTGGCAAGCTTCGGATACACATTCAGCCCGGTCAGAAGAACGGACAGGAATACCAGGGTCAGAACCTGATACAACACCGCCGTATCCTGATCAAATCCCATATACTGATAAAACTGAATGCATGCCTGTCCAAGCATACAGATCGCCCCTCCGCTTAGGAACGCATTCATCATATTTTTCAGGCAATTGTGTTTGGGTGTCACGGCTTCCACATATTCGTTATATTTCTGATTCCGTTCTTCCTGACTGCCTGCCGTCACAACATCTTTAATCTGTTTTTCCTTTCTCTCAGCCATCTCCCGCCTCCTATTTCAGCGCGCAACATACATCTGATAGAGCGTCCCGGCCGCTTTGCCGGCCGCAAAAGCAATCACCACATACGCCAGACCGCAGACCAGCCGGATCCGCCTGACAAATACCGGTATGACCTGAACAACCTCCGCGAGTGCCATGGACAAACAGCCCACAAAAATCCCGGCAAATATTCCAAAGACGGGTTCGAGCAGCAGATGCATGAGCGAAGCAGGCAGACGGCCTGCAAGTCCGCTTCCGTATAAGGTGAGGAGATTTCCGACGCTCCCTCCCAGAACCACCGCGTCCTCGTACATCATCACATACTTTACCGTCTTCGTTCTGGCTGCCAGCCGCGTTACCACTCCTGTTACCGTAATAAATGCAAAGATTCCGCCCGCCACCGCGATTCCGGAGGACAGTCCGATCACGGCCAGCAGTACAGATTCCGACAAACGAACGATCAGTTCCATTACGGCTCACTCTCCCTGCCTTCCCTTCCGGCATTCTCGATGACCGTATCATTGACCTGCCCCTCGTACAATCGCAGCTGAACCTGGAGCGGTGTCGGATCGCTGTCAATCTTGAGTCTGGAGAAATGATTATAGAAGATAATAATTCCAACCGGCATTCCAATCGCATAGGCGATCTCAAGAATTCCGGCCCCTTCCCCGCCCGGACCGGCCACAAGGCCATGGATCATCTCAAACACCTTCGCGACGCTGACATCCTCATTGAAGGTCATAATCGCGAAAGCGGAACCGATAAAGACCGTAATACAGACAAGCGCAGTCTTTGCCCACTCCCATACCCGGTTCTTATGTCCCGGCGGTATATATTCTACAATGATATCGGATTCTCCAAGATTCTCAATCTCAAGCCCCGGGTGCTCCTTCCCGATCAGGGAAATGATTTTCAGAATGGATAACACATATTTTTGCCTTTTTTCTCCCTGGACCATCATAAGCACCGTCTGCCCCAATTCCTTTGTCAGGGCAGAATCCGTACTGTACATTGTCATGACATCTTCCAGGTATATTTTTTTATGGGTAACAATCGTATCTTTCTGTGCTTTGATATACAGGACCGACTCTTTCATACAGACACCGTCCGGCCCGCCCTTACCAAGGTCCCTTCAAACACCTGCTCCGTCTGACCGCCGCTGTACACCAGACAAACCAGAGCAGCGGCAGCGGCCAGGCAAAACACCAGTAATACCGCAGCGCATTTTCTATGCATTTCCAACCACATCCTTTCTCAAGCCCTCAACGGTTGATGGGAATAGTATGTGAAAAAAGGATTCGGCTATTCTGGAAATTCCTTCAAAAATACAGGCGGATTGATCTACATCATATTCTCTCTCATTGCAAGCAGAATCTTCTTCTCCAGACGGGATACCTGCACCTGTGAGATTCCAAGCTTCTTTGCCACTTCGGTCTGCGTCCGTTCTTCAAAATACCTCATCCGAATAATCGTCTGCTCCTTTTCGCTTAGTTTCTTAAGAACCTCCTTCAGTGCACAGCGGTTCAGCATGGATTCATTCTCATCCTTCGCCTGCTCCAGCTTATCAATCAAATAGATCGCATTGCCGTCCCCCTGATAGATGGTCTTATACAGGGATTCCACCTCCGCTCCGGATTCCAGCGCCAGCACGATTTCCTCCCGGGCAATCGCAAGCTCCTCGCCAATCTCCTCAATCGTCGGCTCCCTCCCGAACCGCTTCTCCAGCTCATCTCTGGCCGTTCGTACCTTAATTGCCGTCTCTTTCAGAGAACGGCTCACCTTTATCATACCATCGTCT
This sequence comes from uncultured Lachnospiraceae bacterium, assembly GCA_944380155.1. GTDB lineage: Bacteria > Bacillota > Clostridia > Lachnospirales > Lachnospiraceae > Caccomorpha. The sequence continues at coordinate 1,739 of CALWGS010000103.1, read as the reverse complement.
CTCAAAAAACGTTTTATCTCTCCCGTAATCATGGGAACCGCATAGGTGGAGAATTTTACATCATATCCGACATCAAACTTATCGACTGCCTTCAGGAGTCCGATGCAGCCGATCTGATACAGATCCTCCGCTTCATGGCCCCGTCCCAGGAAGCGTCTTACAATGCTCCATACCAGTCCGATGTTCTCCGTCACCACCTGATCTCTCGCCTTACGGTCCCCGAGCTTTGCCCGTTTGATCAGCTCGATGGTATCCAAGATCTCACTCCATCCCGGCTCCAATCTGCTTCTTCATGCGCACTCTGGTGCCCTCTCCGACTGCGGAATGAACCTCCAGCTCGTCCATGAAGGCCTCCATGAAGGAAAAGCCCATCCCGGATCGTTCCATATCCGGCCTGGTCGTGTACAACGGCACCATTGCCTGGCACACATCCTCGATTCCCACCCCGGTATCCGAAATCTCAACATAGAACTCCCTCCCGCAGATTGCCGCCCGCAGCGTCACAATGCCGGGATTCCTGCCGTATCCGTGAATGATCGCATTGGTTACAGCCTCGGATACCGCGGTTTTGATATCCGCAAGCTCTTCCAGGGTCGGATTCAGTCCGGCAACGAACGCCGAAGTCATAATCCTTGCAAATCCTTCATTTTCTGATTTGGAGTCAAACTCCAGCAATAATCTTTTTTCACATTCCATCTTCATGAAATCCTCCATCTGATATATCCTCCTTCCGGTTCCTATACCTGCCTGGAAAGCGCCCTGACCGCTTCCTTCGCCGTATCATATCGATCAATGATCTTGTAGATTCCGGAGAATCGGAAAATACGGTCAACCGTCTGGCCCACCCCGCAGACCGCCGCCTTTCCTCCCGTAAAAATCACCTGCTTATACCGTCCCATGATCACTCCGATTCCGGAGCTGTCCATGAACTCGACTCCGCTGAAATCAAATACCACATGCCGCACCCCCTCCTGTCTCAGCAGCTGATCCGCGGATTCTCTCAGAGATGCCGCATTGTGATGATCCAGGTCCTCCTTCAGCGAAATCACAAGCACGTCGCCCGACACAGAAAGCTCAGCCCCCGGGCAGACTATTATTTTACCGCTTTTTACCATTTTTCCATCCTTTCTGTTATTTCCATATATTTCCATTATAGAGATAAAAAAATGATCCCGCATAGCTGCGTTCTTCCTCCGCAACGTTCTCAGGATCATTTTATCGTTCGTAATTGTTAAATTGCTATTGAATTCCATTCAGCAGACTCGCCGCATCCTCTGCGAGATTCGTCCCCGGAAAGTTCTCGATCACATATTCATAGTAGGGCACCGCACTCTCCGGATCTCCCGACCTGTGGTAGCACCGGGCCGTGTAATATACATAAGCTGCCGCGCTCATATCATATGAAACCACGGTCTCAAACAGGGGAAGCGCTTCCTCATAGTTCCCCGCGTCATACAGCCCCCTGGCCTGATTATAGAGCTCTTCGGCCGCCGTTGGATAGACACCTGCCTCTACAATTCCCGCAATGGTTCCCGCCGTCTCGTTCTCAAGCTGAGAGGTATCAATCTCCGTCACGGCCGCCGCAATTGCAACCGCATCCGCCGGCTCCGCATTCTCCTGATAGCTCAGATAATCCTCTATCACGGCAAACAGGGCATCATACATCGTCCTGTCATATTCCGGAATCTCGATCGCATCCAGCTCTTCCCTGAGCTCGTCCGCCGTCTCCTCCAGCAGCC
>CALWGS010000102.1 GCA_944380155.1 uncultured Lachnospiraceae bacterium | reverse complement strand
TCCCGGCGCGGCATGAATCGTCCGCATATTTTTCCCTGCAGCTACAAAATTCGTTCTCAAAATTCGTTCTATTCTGAAGTTGCGGATCCGTTCAGACGGTCCGCAGCCTGCGCTGTCTGCGGCCTGTTATGCCGCAGACGCCTAACATCCGAGATGCTTTAACTGCTCGAGCACCTGATTCATCATGTTCGTGTACTTTGCAAGCTTCTCCTCTTCTTCCTTGATCTTTGCAGCCGGCGCTTTCTTCACGAAATTCTCATTCGAAAGCATCCCCTGCGATCTCTTAATTTCTCCCGTCAGGCGATCCCTTTCCTTGTTCAGGCGCGCAATCTCCTTCTCAATGTCAACCAGATCCGACAGCGGCATATACAGCGTAGCTCCAGGAATTACAGCCGACACGGCATCCTGGGCAATCCCCGTCTTATCCGCCTGGATGGTCACCTCCGAAGCCGCCGCAAGTGTGGAGAAGAACACCCTGCTGCCCTCAAAGATCTCGCGGATGCGATCCTGTGCGGATACCACAATCACAGCCGCCTTCCTTGACGGGGGAACATTCATCCCGCTCCTTACGCCGCGAATGGATTTCACGGCCTGCTTTATGGTCTCAACCGCCTCTTCCTCAGCCGCGAAGCTCAACGACTCCTGATATTCCGGCCAGGAAGAAATCATAATGGACTCCTCTTCCTCTCCCTTGCTCTCAAGCTCCTTCAGAGTACAGAAGATCTCTTCGGTAATGAACGGCATATACGGGTGCAGGAGCTTTAACGCCGTCGTAAGAACCGTCTTCAGCGTCCAGATCGCCGCTCCCTTGGTCTCGTCGACATCCCGGTAGAGGCGGGGCTTTACCATCTCGATATACCAGTCGCAGAATTCCTCCCAGATAAAGTCATAGATCTTCTGCGCGGCGATTCCGAGCTCGAACTTCTCCATATTCTCCGTTACATCCTTCACCAGCGTATTCACCTTGGAAAGGATCCATTTATCGGCATCCGTAAGCGAATCCCCGGATGCCTCTGATCCGTCCGCTCTCTCCAGATTCATCATAATAAATCTCGATGCGTTCCATACCTTATTGGCGAAATTCCTGCTTGCCTCCACACGCTCCATATAAAAGCGCATATCATTGCCGGGCGCGTTGCCGGTAATCAGAGTAAATCGCAGCGCATCCGCTCCGTATTGCTCAATAATCTTAAGCGGGTCAATTCCGTTGCCCAGGGACTTACTCATCTTGCGTCCCTGGGAATCCCTTACAAGGCCGTGGAACAGTACCGTCCGAAACGGCTTCTCTCCCATCTGCTCATATCCGGAGAATATCATACGAATCACCCAGAAGAAGATGATATCATATCCCGTTACCAGAACGTCCGTCGGATAAAAATACTTCAGATCCTCTGTCTCGTCCGGCCAGCCAAGCGTAGAGAACGGCCAGAGTGCGGAAGAAAACCACGTATCAAGCGTATCCGGATCCTGCGTAAAGTGCTCGCAGCCGCAGGACGGGCAGACCTTCGGCATCTCCTTCGCAACCACAATCTCGCCGCACTTGTCGCAGTAATAGGCCGGAATCCTGTGCCCCCACCACAGCTGTCTTGAGATACACCAGTCGCGGATATTGTCGGTCCAGTTAAAATAGGTACTCTCATACCGCTCCGGAACCAGCTTGATCTCCTTCTCCTTCACCGCCTTGATCGCGGGCTTAATTAACTCATCCATCTTCACAAACCACTGCTGCTTAATCATCGGCTCGATCGTGGTATGGCAGCGATCATGCGTTCCTACGTTATGACTGTAATCCTCAATGCGCACCAGCAGCCCCATTTCATCCAGCTCTTTGACGATCTGCTTCCTCGCCGCGTAGCGGTCCATCCCGCAGAACTTACCGCCGTTCTCATTGATCGTGGCATCATCATTCATGATATTGATCTCCGGCAGATTATGGCGCCTGCCTACCTCAAAGTCATTCGGATCATGAGCGGGCGTAATCTTAACAACACCCATACCGAATTCCCGATCCACATATGAATCCGCAATGATCGGAATCTCACGGTTCACGAACGGAAGCATCACGCTCTTCCCCACCAGATGCGCATACCGTTCATCCTCCGGATGAACCGCAACCGCCGTATCTCCAAGCATTGTCTCCGGCCTTGTTGTCGCGAACTCCAGGAACTCATCCGTTCCGACAACCGGATACTTGATATGCCAGAAATGCCCTGCCTGCTCCTCATACACAACCTCCGCATCGGAAATCGAAGTGCGGCAGATCGGACACCAGTTAATAATGCGGGAGCCCTTATAGATCATCTTCTTCTTATGGAGCCGTAAGAACACCTCAGTAACAGCCTTCGAGCAGCCCTCATCCATCGTAAAGCGCTCCCTGTCCCAGTCACAGGAGGAGCCCAGCTTCTTCAGCTGCTCAATAATCCTTCCGCCGTACTCCTTCTTCCACTCCCAGGCTCTCTTAAGGAATCCTTCCCTTCCAAGCTCGTCCTTATCGATGCCCTCCTCCTTGAGTTTCTCAATAATCTTGACCTCGGTCGCAATACTCGCGTGATCCGTTCCCGGCTGCCACAGCGTATTGTAACCCTGCATTCTCTTGAAGCGAACCAAAATATCCTGCATGGTATTATCAAGCGCATGTCCCATATGAAGCTGCCCCGTAATATTCGGCGGCGGAATCACAATCGTGAACGGCTTCCTGCTCCAATCAACCTCTGCATGAAAATACTTCTTATTCATCCATTTCTCATACAGCTTCTCCTCTATGTCCTTCGGATCATAGGTTTTGGCTAATTCCTTGTACATGATATCATCCTTTCTGTTCCTCCGTATCACGCGGTATCCATAACGATCTGCCCCGCTTTCGCGTGAACCGACTGCCATGAATCAAAAAAGGCCCCCGTCCACTAAGGACGGAGGACCGCGGTACCACCTTAATTCACAGTCCAGGCCTTCCGGCCTGAATCTGCCTTCGCTCCGGTCAACGAACCGGCCCGCCTGTAACGGGACGCCCCGGCAATCCCTACTCCCGCCTGGGCAGTTTCAGGACTACAGCTCCAAAGCTACCTTCAGCAGGCACTTCTCCCGGAATCCTCTCAGCAGGGCCAAAGACCCCGGATTCCTCTCTGTCGGAAGGTTCTCTGCTTACTCCTCTTCTTCCACGCAATTCAACGGATTCATTGATTGAATTATAGCTTTCATCATATGCAAATATGGAGTTGTTGTCAAGAGGGAAATTGTAAAAACAATTGTAAAACCGCATCCCCAGCCGGATATCTGCCAAAGGATGTAACCGTTCAGAACGGCTTGTGTGAAACAAGCTTGCTCCGGAACATCTTTGTTTGAACAGCACGCTATCCCTTCTTCCGCTTTAATGTTCTCAGATACCCCTTCTGTTCCGGCGTAATCCGATCACTCTCAACCGCTTTTTGGATTGCTTTATTATGCGTCCATACTTCCAGCCTGTTCTGCTCAAGAAAGGGCAGAACCGAATCATATTGCTTCGCGAGCGCCGTCGCAAAATACCATGCAATCATCATATTAACGTAGTACTCATCCGACCGGATTCCCGCAACTTTCTCCACATACCCCGGCTCAAAACGATCATCCAGAAAATGAGCCATTAACATACCGACTCCAAACCGGATGGTATAGACATGCTCTGATGCAATCCACCGTTCGATATAAGAAAGGAGCCTTGGCGCTTCCTTCCTGAACACACGCGGAGACAGCTGATCACAGGTTGCCCAGTTATCAATCCACGGCAGAAATGCCTCCACCTCCCCGACACACCGTTCAAACTCCTTCTCCAGTGATATCAGGAATGCATGCAGCTGGTTCTCCTCAAAATATCGATGCGGAAGATCCGTCAGGAATGCCGCGAGCGTTTCCTGGTTTGCTATCTTGTCCTGTTTCTCCGTATCTTTCTGTCTCTCTGTATCTTCCTGTTTTTCCGTATCTTCCTGTCTCTCCTGCGTTCCGGAGTCTGCCTCTTTCTTCAACCGGACTGCCATCGCCCGCAGAATCGGGGTGCGGACGCCAATCACCGTATCCGGCGAAACGGACGGCATCAGTCCGCTCTGAAACCGGGCATAGCCCTCATCCCGCAGGGAAAACAATTTGCTGCGGATTCTTTCTGTTATATTCATGGTACTCATGGGTTGGTTGCCCTCCGTTCTAATATTCTTCATCGTTTCTGCTTGATTGGCGGTTTCGATTTTGATGTCAGGTGGATCCATCTACTGGCTTCGACTTCATCAGTAGATTCTTAATTTCTACTCACACGTCCCTCGCGGGACGTGACACGTTGCTTTATTTCTGTTAGTATGATAAACCCGAGTTTGCCACTTGTAGAGCTAAAAATGGAACCTGTACGGCTCCATTTTTTTTAGTATCTATGCGATTTCTCAGTATTTATCAAGGTTTTACATTTTTGAAAAAATATACCTACTTTTTTGACCTACATGAAAACTTTTATCCCTGTTTTGATGCGTTTCAGATCTGAGCGACGATACAGTTTTGCGGGAATGTCAATTCCAAATGCATCCAGTATCAGCTTCAATAGGCACCTGGGTCTGTGCTAACCACTCCGGAATCTTTTAAACGCTTCTGGATGATACGCAGGAGGATCAGGGCGATCATACCGATCAGAAGATGCGCTGTCACATGCTCCGGCGTTCTTACATATAGGGGGCGGGTGCCAAGGTCGCCCTTCATTACACGAAACTGGTCTTCGATCTGCGTCAGTCCGTGGTATCTATCGATAACCTCCTGTGCATCCATAGCCAATTCAGAAGTGACAATCTGGTAATACCCAAGACTTTTCCGGTATTCAGCCACCTTGTCAAAGTCTACAAATCCCTTTATTTTAGAGGAATCCAGGATCTCCCCGGTCTGTTCATTGACGCATTCCTTTTTAAAGAACTTCCGCAGCGCTTTCGACTGGACGGCTGTGATTCAGAAATTCTTCGGATGCTCCTGCAGCTTCTGAAGGAAATCCAAAAACGTTTTATTTTCCCGTTCCGCCCGCGCCTGGAATTACTCAAAATATATACTACCATAAGCATAGAATTTTTACAACAAAATCCAATCATAACTTTCGAATTCTCCATAAAATTATACTTCATACCAAGTCTCCGGAATTAAGGTAGGTACTGACACGTGTGATCTGAACCGTTCTTCGTGTACGGTCTAAAAGATCTACTTATTTGTACTTGAAAGGAGTGCGCACATGAGTAACCGGGATTTTGCAAAAAGTCTTATAGACCAGATACCGGATAGCCGCCTGTACTACGTCATTTCGTATCTACAGGGCGCAGCGATACCGGACGAGACACCAAACTCCGAAACATTAGAAGCATTCGTAGAGCTTGAAAGCGGCGGCGGTCACAGGTTCATCGGCTCCACAGAACAGCTTTTCGCAGGGCTGATGGAGGATTGAAATGCTGGATGTAAGGTATTCAACCAAATTCAAAGCGGAGGAACTGCTGCTCTACCGCACAGGCACACATGCCGACCTGTTTAGTATGTGACGGTCAAACGAGACGAAGTAGCTTTATGTCATGCTGAATGAACCGGAATATAGGTTTACAAGCAGTAGCAAAAATGAATTTTACCAAAACGGCAAGGATTTATCAAAATTCAGCGGGATTTGTCTAACCTCATTAAAAAACAAAACGGGACTCAAGGAAAGCGGGTTTATAAAAACACTGCAAGGTGATTTTGTTGAAACAGATGGACAGTGTAAAACTTTTTCTGTAAATCGCTACTAGGTATAAGTCTTCTATGATAAAATCTAAATCATAGTCCAGCTAAGAAATTGTAGTGTTCTTCCGGAGTGATGATCTCAAACGCCTTGTTATCCCGAAGCATGGCAAAGATGATGTTGCAGATCTTGTGCATGATAGCGCCCATTACTACTGGCTTTTTCTTGCCGGAACACTTCCGGGTGTAGTAGTCGTAAACTACAGGATTCACAGGTGTACCGCTCCCTTTAGCAACCTTTACGTTATTGAGTGCGGCCATGTGAAGAACCCGTCTGGCAAGGCTGGAGCCACGCCTGGACATATGTACTTTATTTCCATTGAGTTTCCCGGACTATTTGACAGCGGGGTCAAACCCAAACTAGAAGAGGATAAGAGCTTAACAGCTTTAAGGAAGATTGTGTGATGACTTTGCTGAAGACATTAGCATAAGCAGGAAACGATACGTTCAGTTCCGCAGTGAGCTTGAGAGCAGCAGCAGATCGGAGATCCTTGAAATAATAGTAATTGCGGGCCAGGTTCCCCAAGATCGTAAATCTACGTTTGAGCCACAAGTTGTCCGCAAACGTCAAAAGGATATCTCATCCATTGACCAGAAAACATCAGCCCGATCTTCAAGTTTTCCACCGAGGTAAGGAAAATCATTTATACGACAAATGCGATCGAATCGCTGAATTCCACCTATCGGAAGCGGAACCGCCAGAGGAGCGTATTTCCAAGCGATACAGCGCTTTCAAAAGCACTTTACCTGGCAACATTTGAAGCCACCAAAAAATGGACGATGCCGATCCAGAATTGGGGACAGGTATATAGGGAGTTGAGCATCATGTACGAAGGCAGGCTCCCAGAGTGTGACTTACTATGAAACCTTCAAATCTCTTTGCCGCAGTAAGGACAGTTCAGCAATTTCAGCCCGACAACGGCCCAGTCAATTACAAGTACAGTAATTGCTATTCCTGCAATCCATGCCACGATCTTTTTCATCCTGCACACCTCCTTCCTATCCTAAGAGATTAATTTCAGGAAAAATGAGAGAACATACCAACTCCCCGGAGTGTATTCTATCACAAATGCAGTTTTCTTACAACAAAATCTAATCTTTTTTCCCTTCACCATAACCCCTCTTTCCAATATTCCTCCCAAGCCCTTTCTGCGTCCTTTCCTCTCCCGACAGGCAGGTGATAAATTGACATGTATTTTATCGGATAATTTGCTGTAATTGAAAGTCTGTCTGCTTATTTCTAGTATAATCAAGGTAAAAGCGGACGCGTAATACGTAGTACGATTGTGTTGTGATGTAATGGAAACGTAACGAAAAATAAGGAAGGAGGCCGCCTCATGTCAGAATATTTACCCGATACTCAAGATCGATATACATATCCTGAACAAGACAAAGAAACCAGGCAGGATACAAATCAGAGCGGTTCACCCAAGAAGACTCCTTCCTATACCTCCTGGGGACGATACATCAGGGATCTGCGCGAGGAACATTCCTATACTCAGGCTTATGTTGCAAAGCATCTCAGCATAAATACGTCCTCTTATGGTTACCATGAGCGGGGAGAACGAACGCCTTATCCTGCCATGATTATTTCTCTCGCAAATCTATATAGCATTGACTACGGAACCATGCTGATTATGGCAGCAGAAGATCAAAATGCGTTCGTACCTGAGCAGTTTGCGCGTGAAAGAGCGAATTATACGGATATCTCTTCTCTTCCGCCGAACCACCGAACCTGTGAATGGGTCACGGAACAGGAACGCTATCTTCTGGAGCATTACCGGGAACAGCCCCAAGAAGTAAGGAAATATATCGACAACATTGTCAGTCCCTTTTCCGGCAAACACGGCATATACCGGAAAACCTAAGGACCACCGGCCTCTAACCGGTGGTCTGTTCTGCGATCTTACCATTATCCTGCATATTTCTTTCCCCGCCATTTCCTGAATTCCTGCAACTCCTATCTCTCAACAGATAAAATGTCATACTTCTGCGATTTTCTCCCTCAGCTCCCGTACCTTTCCCTCTATCTGCCGAATCACTTCCAGAAATACAGAATCATCCTTCCCCGTCGGATCTTCCAGCCCCCAGTTGACCACCCGCTTGCCGGGAACACTCGGACATGCGACATTGCACCCCATGGACACATAAAGATCTGCTTCCGGTATATCCGAAAGCAGCTTCGGGTACTGCTGCTGTTCCATATCAATTCCATATTCCTGTTTCATCAGCCGAACCGCATCCGGATTGATCCGGGGCTTAAGTTCCGTTCCCGCGGAATAACACTCATAATAATCCGATAAATAAACCTTCCCAAGCGCCTCCGCAATCTGGCTTCGGCAGGAATTATGAACACAGAGAAACGCGATCGTCTCTTTCTTTTTGCAGAAAGGACAGCGCTTCCCAATGCACTGATTATTCTGACTGCTGTAAGAGCATCGGATCTTTGGCTGTTCCATCTGAATTCCCAGATGTTCCTTCGCAAAATCAACGGCCCAAAGAACAGATAGATAAGAATCCCTCTTACAACATCTTGGTCCGCCGATTTCTCCAATTGCCTGTAAAGCACCGGCTGTCATCTTATGAGAAAGCCCAAAGTTTTCTCCGCCCAATGGAGTGGAGCCTGTGACGATAGAAAGAAACATTCCTGTACTAAGTCCCGCTCCACAGGCTCCCCAGAATCCGCATGCTCCTCCCGGAACCGACCGCCCCCGGCTGTTCATCTCAATCAATGCCCTCTTCAGATCCAAATCTCCGCCGGAATTTCTGTAGGCTGTCAAAAGCGCCATACCCACCATGATATGATGCTCCGGCCCATGCATATGACAAAACGGCATCGACATCATATGATTCAGGATAACTGCCGGATTATTGGATCTCTCCCCCAGGCACATCCCTATCAGGCTGTCGATTCCCCGCATATGGCACTCATTGCACACATAATGCCCATTGACGCACCTGGTCTTGCTTCTTTCCCTCCTGTGACACAATTCACACTCCATTTCGACATCTTCCATCAGGTATTCCAAAGGAGCGTTACAAATCAAACATTCTTCCTTCATATCTCTCACCATGCTTCCGATATTTGGAATCCTTTCGTATTTCTGCTTTGGTTCCGGTCCGGAGTCGGCAAATTCCTCTATTACGCGGAAATCCTCCTCCCCGTAAACTATTACATATTCCTACAATATCAAAAACACCCCAACATTCCGAACCACTCCCGTCTTATAATACCGGTACCTCACCAGATACCATCGTCTCTTCAGCCAGTTCACCCGGTTCAGTTCGGCAAAATGCTCCGTAATGGCACGGTTCTTCTCATCCATCTCCTGTCCGTACAGATCGAGGAAGTTCTGAGCCTGCTTCTGCGTCAGCAAAAGTGCCTCCTTCTGCTTCTTCAGGCTTCCTGTTCTTTCCTTCACATACTCTGCGAATCCCCGAGTGCCCACCTCGTTATTCCCATGCTGCCTGTAACATAAGGTAGCCCTCGGGCAAAATCCAATATGTCCGAAGGCCGCCGCAATCAGAGCGACCCACCAGTCATGAAACCTTGCGTATTCCGGAAGTACGGCCAGTCTGCCGACCAGCGCATCATTTACCATCACGGTACACCCGATCAGCTTATTCTCCATCAGCAGATGAGACAGATCCAGACGTCTCACATCCAGTCGGTTCACGAGATAGAAGGAATGGTAAATCTGCGTCAGCTTCTCGTCCACAACCTTCGCATCTGTGAAAACCGCTGCCGGTACCTGCTTCCCATACTTCTTCTCAAGCTGCTTCATATACCGCAGAGTCTGTTCAATCTTATCCGGCATCCATACATCATCCTGATCGCAGAACATATAATAAACCGGGAGATTGCTCGAACATGCACGCTCTCCCGCCCGGCTCGATGCCCTTTTCAGCGCGGAGAGAAAGTTCAGCGTGCATCCCCTCCTCCTGCTGTTCACATGGACATGAATTCTCTCCGGATACCGTTTCTCGAACGATCTCGCAATTTCCACGGTCCGATCCGTCGATCCGTCATCTGCGATATACAGGTACCAATCCGTATAGCCGGAATGTAAGATGGATTCAATCTGCTCGCCCAGAAAGCGTTCTCCCTGATACGTTGCCATCACAATATTTACCGTACTCATCTCTTCCTATCCTTTCTGGCCTCTCACTCCGGTCAATTCGCCGGACACTGGTTCTACTTCCAATAATGTCTGCACATACTGCACGCCTTCACTGCCCGATCAGGCAGCCGGTCATAATTCTTTCCCAGCAAATACCCAAAGTACTTACAGGCGCTGTGAAGGATGAGCTTGGGAATCAGAAGCCCGTTCCCGCTCCGAATCAGATACTTCGCCGTATCCGCAACAAGACGGACTCCTTCCGATTCTGTCCTGACCCGTTCAAATACCTCTCTATACTGCCTGTGCGATACCCCAAGATCAAAGTTCCTCTTAAACTGCTGCAGCGCCGTATATTGATGGGAATGATAGACCCTTGCCCTGGCCTGATAGCAAATCGAATACCCTGCATCAAGCATCGCCGCGGCCATGAGCATATCCTCGTTAAAAATCGTATGCCGCACAAATCCGCCCGCCTCATCATACGCGCTGTGCCGGTATGCCGCACACACATCTGAACAAAAATATGCCTTAATTCCAAGCCTGTCCAGATCCTCTCGCGTCTTCACGCTGCTCTCGGCCGGATAATTAAACAGGTGGGTGTACCGTTCCATCGCATCCGCCCCCGGAAATACAATCTGCCTGGCATAGGCCGCGCCTGTTTTCGAATCCGCGAACGGCGCCAGGAGCCTCTCTATCAGATGATTGTCCGCCGGGACGGCGTCCTGTGTCATATAGATTAAATAATCCGCATCCGAATGCAGCGCTCCCCTGTGCCTTGTTCCGCCGTGATCGAATTCCTCCTCCGTTACGGCGTCAAAGATCAGGCGGACACTGCCGCTTCCCTTCACCGGTCTGTCTGTCAGTTCCTTTTCGATCCACCCGCGGATCCGCTCCGCCGTTGCGTCCGGAGCTTTCTGCGTCACCATCAATATAATACGGCCCGGCATGACGGTCTGCCCAATCAGCCTCCTTAGCAATTGAATCAGGCGATTGTCCGGCTTATATACCGTAATAATAACATCTGCCGTTCCCATCGACATCGCTCCTCCATTCTGTCCGCCGTCCGCCTCCGGACCGCGGCATCTGTATCATCAAACCTTTCCCTCCGATTATTATACCATGGATCTCTCAAAAGAAAACTAAAACTAGTATAAACTTTTTCTATGCCGTTTCTAACCCCAAAAATAATCCGATGGTTCCAGACAATTCACGAACAATTCCGCTCCACATTGAAAAAATACGCCGCATATAGTATAATTCCAGAGAACGTATGACCCGCCAAAGAAAGGAAGGAACTGATCCATGGATAAAATCAAAGGAATTCACAAAGAAACCGATCACAAATATCTCAATCTCTACAGCCTGGATATCACCAAAAGCAACAACGGGACCGGAACCTACCAGGTTGCCTCCCGCGCGGAGCGGATTGAAGATCTGAAGCTGATGACGAAAAAAAACACCCCAAACGGGGTCATTATATACAGTCTGTATGGTGAGAAAAGGGATCGCGTCGTCCTGATCCGCCAGTACCGCTATTCATTAGACGACTATATCTATGAATTTCCCGCCGGTCTGGTGGATGAAGGAGAAAATTATCAGGAAGCCGGAGTCAGAGAGCTCAAAGAAGAAACCGGCCTGTCCTTCACTCCGGTTACGGTCAGAGAAGAATATCAGAAGCCCTTCTTTACAACGGTCGGAATGACGGACGAATCCTGCGCGACTGTCTATGGCTACGCATCGGGAGAACCCAGCCGCCGTTTTCAGGAAGAGACCGAAGAGATTGAAATTGTCCTTGCGGATAAACAGGAGGTACGCAGAATCCTGAGAGAAGAAAATGTCGCGATTATGTGCGCCTATATGCTCATGCATTTCTTAAACAGCCGGGAGGGCAAAGCATTTGCCTTCTTAGAGCAGGAGTAAGAATCTTTTGCATCTAAGCAACAAAAAACACCCGTACTATCACTTTTGACGGTACGGGTGTAACCGATCCGGCTTCTTATGCCTGGCTTCTCATGCCTTCCTGCCGGCGCAGCTTCCTGCCCTGCCGGCATGCGGCGTTACGCCGCGCGGAACCTGCACGGACATTTTCTCTCCGAGAGCATTCCGGTTCCTCACTCCGGACACCCTCTCATACCAGAACTCACTGGAATGCCGGAACGTCGCGGCAATCATCCGGACCAGGAAGACAAGGAGCAGGATTCCGCACCCAGCAAAAAAAACCAGTCCGAACAGGCCGCTGATTCCTCCGATTGAAGCGAACAGGCCGAACAAAAGAACGGCATATGCCGGAGCCGGAACCAGCACTCCATACAGAATTCCATAGCGAAGCAGATAATCCTTCATCCGCGGCATTCTCCCGTCCGCATGCACCAGCCGGATATTCACCAGACGTTTCCCGAAGGTATACCCGCCCGTCTGAAGCGGCAGCAGCACAAAGTAGCAGAAAATCACCAGCAGATAGGACAGCACGCCTGTCTGAAGCGTATCCCCCGACAGCAGCATCAGTCCGAACGCCGAAGCAACCGTCACCGCACAGCCGATGACAAACCAGTCCACCAGCACCGCGCACAGCCTGCGAAGCAGCGTCACCCGATCCGAAAGCTTCACCGCCCGCTCATCAATCTGCTTTCTGGAAGGCAGGAGCTTCATGCACAGCGCCGCGGCAAAATATCCGCACACGCCGCCAAGCGTATTCACCATCAGATCATCCACATCAAAGAGCCGGTAGCTTCTCGGATAGATTCCGTACAGTCCGCTCAGCTGAGTCAGCTCGAAGAACAGACTCCACAAGAAGCTGAACAACACGGTCTTACCCAGTCCGAGCCTGAAGTAATACCTCAAATAGATTCCAAGCGGCACGAACATTAACAGGTTGCAAAACGGCTGTAAGAACACTCCTTCCGTCAGCGCCGTAAGCCAGGTGGAAGGCTTAGAAAGCTCAAAGCTTGATTCCCTGATAAAATCCCTTACGAACTGAAACGGAATCAGCTGCGCCGCACGCCCCGTCATCGCCGCCACTTCCTCCCTGTCCGGAAGCGGAAGAATCACCAGAAAATACGTTGTCATCATGTACAGCGCGAACGAATAGACAATCAGAGTCCGAAGCCACGGAATCGCCCCGAACCTCCTGTATTGAACCAGCATATAAGGCAGCGTAATCACCGCCGCAAGCAGGGGGAATACAACAACAGCCGTTAAAATCGGCACTGCGTAATCACCCATATTCATACCTCCTTCCAAATCTGCCACACCGTTATCTTGCTTTTAGTGTAGCAGACAGAAAGAGGGACTGCCTTAACATCAGCTTACATTTCCGATCCGAAATCTTACATTTTTGTAATATGAATTCATCCCTGCCCCGATGACTCTATCCTGAGGAGCTTCTCTTTGCCGCGGGCCGTTCCCGTCACTCTCTGGTATTAATATCGTTCATCAGTCCGCCGGCACGCATGATCCTCTGCATGAACTCCGGGAATGCCTGCCCCTGATACGAAGTACCCTTGGTATGATCCACAATGATACCCGTATCGAAATCGATCTCCACATCATCCCCCGCTTCGATCTCTTTTGCCGCCTGCTCACATTCAATAATCGGCAGTCCGATATTAATCGCGTTACGGTAGAAGATTCTCGCGAAGGTCTCCGCGATCACACAGCTGATTCCCGCCGTCTTAATCGCAAGCGGCGCGTGTTCTCTGGAGGACCCGCAGCCAAAATTCTTATTCGCCACCATAATATCTCCCGGCTTAACCCGATTCACAAAATCCGGGTCAATATCTATCATGCATTTCGCCGCAAGCTCCTTCGCATCGGAAGAATTCAAATATCTTGCGGGAATGATCACATCCGTATCTACATTATCTCCGTACTTATGTACGGTTCCGTGTGCCTTCATAAATTCCCTCATTTCTGCGCTGCCATATGCCGGATCCGGCCTGCCGCCGCAGCGCGGGCGCAGCCGGAATCTTTACACTCTGTTCCCTGGTTTCGTTACAGCCCAAGCTCGGACGGCTCCGAAATCTTTCCCGTCACCGCGCTCGCGGCGGCAACCGCGGGACTTGCCAGATAGACCTCGGAATCCACATGTCCCATACGTCCTACGAAGTTGCGGTTCGTTGTGGATACCGCCCGTTCTCCCGCGGCAAGGACTCCCATATGCCCTCCCAGACACGGTCCGCAGGTCGGGGTACTGACGACGGCTCCCGCCTGAATGAAGGTCTGAATCAGGCCCTCTTCGATCGCCTGCAGATAGATTGCCTGAGTCGCCGGGAATACAATCGCGCGCACGCCGTCCGCCACCTTCCGGCCCTGAAGCACCGCTGCCGCAGCCCTGAGATCGCCGATACGCCCGTTCGTACAGGAGCCGATCACCACCTGATCGATTTTCACATCTCCCGCTTCCTTCACAGTTCTCGTATTCTCGGGAAGATGCGGGAAGGCCACGGTAGGCTCAAGGGCGGACAAATCAATCGTGATGACATCATCATATTCCGCGTCCTCATCCGCTTCATAGATCGTATATTCCTTCCTGGAATGCTCCTTCATATAGGCGATGGTCTGTTCATCCACCGGGAAGATTCCGTTCTTCGCACCGGCTTCAATGGCCATATTTGCAATCGTGAACCGATCATCCATGGTCAGGTTCGCGATTCCGTCCCCCGTGAATTCCATCGACTTATACAGCGCGCCGTCCACGCCGATTTTGCCGATAATATGCAAAATCACGTCCTTGCCGCTCACCCATTTCCCGGGCTTTCCGGTCAGGACGAACTTGATGGCGGAGGGAACCTTGAACCACGCCTTGCCCGTAATCATGCCCGCGCCCATATCGGTCGAGCCGACACCCGTGGAGAAGGCCCCCAGCGCGCCGTAGGTACAGGTATGGGAATCCGCCCCGATACAGGTCTCTCCGGCGACAATCAGCCCCTTCTCCGGCAGCAGGGCATGCTCAATGCCCATCCGGCCCACTTCAAAATAATTCGTAATCCCCTGTGCTTTCGCATATTCCCTCACGCATTTGCAATGCTCGGCGGACTTAATATCCTTGTTCGGGGTAAAATGATCCGGCACCAGCGCAATCTTATCCTTATCGAAGACCGTCTTCTTATTTAACTTCTCTACCTCATGGATCGCGACCGGCCCCGTAATATCATTCGCAAGAACCAGATCCAGATCCGCTTCAATCAACTGTCCCGCTGTCACGCTTTCCAATCCCGCATGTGCGGCCAGTATCTTCTGAGTCATTGTCATTCCCATACTAATCCCTCTTTCCTGATGATCCCTTAGATTCTAATATATAATCCCATTGCTTACAGTTCAGCCGCAATCAAATCGCCCATCCGCGCCGTACCGACCAGCGTACAGCCCTCGGACATGATATCAATGGTGCGGAAGCCCTGATCCAGTACCCTGTGAATCGCCCTCTCTACCGCATCCGCCTCTTCGGTCAAATCGAACGAATAGCGGAGCATCATAGCGGCTGAAAGAATTGTCGCAATCGGGTTCGCCTTATCCTGTCCCGCGATATCCGGCGCCGATCCGTGGCTTGGCTCGTATAACCCAAGCTTTGTCTCTCCAAGACTCGCGCTTGCCAGCATTCCGATCGACCCCGTCAGCATACTGGCCTCATCCGACAGAATATCTCCGAACATATTTTCGGTGAGTATCACATCAAACTGCCTCGGATCCCTTACCATCTGCATGGCGCAGTTATCCACCAGCATATCGGTCAGCTCCACATCGGGGTATTCCGCGGATACCTCCCTGACCACCTGCCTCCAGAGCCTTGATGTGTCCAATACATTCGCCTTATCAACCGAGCACACCCTCCGGTTCCTC
>CALWGS010000101.1 GCA_944380155.1 uncultured Lachnospiraceae bacterium | reverse complement strand
AGGGCGGAGAAATCGGGACGGCGTTTCGGGTTACGATATCATCTGCTTCACGCGGCGAGACTGACATTCCCGGAGGATTTCCGCGCGGAAACCCTTGCCGGGAGGGAAATTCTTGCCGGTGAGCCCGCGCGGTTCGCGGCGATCCGACGGGAGCTGTTCTTATAATCGAAGGAGGAGCGGTATGCCGTCATGGAATTCGAGGGGCCTTCGCGGCTCCCTGCTTGAGCAGCAGATTAATCTGACCAATGAAAAATACAGAACTTCGCACCTTGCGCTGATCCAGAAGATTCCGACCCCGATTACGCCGATTACGATTGATAAGGAGCACAGGCATATCACGCTTGCTTATTTCGATCAGAAAAGTACGGTGGATTATATCGGGGCCGTACAGGGGCTCCCGGTGTGCTTTGACGCGAAGGAATGTGCGGGTGATACCTTTGCTTTGGCCAATATTCACGAGCACCAGATTGCTTTCATGAAGGAATTCGAGGAGCAGGGCGGAGTCGCCTTCCTGCTGATTTACTACACGAAACGGGACCGGTATTATTACCTGACATTGCGAAGGCTTCTTGAGTTCTGGACACGCGCGAAGGAGGGGGGCCGTAAGAGCTTCCGGTTCGAGGAGCTGGATGAAAGGTATTTTCTGTCCGGACATAAGGGAGTTTATGTCCCGTATCTGGATCTGATCAACAGGGATTTGGAGGAGAGAGAGTCTTGACAGATGTGTTTCTATGAATTATAATAGTTACATCTGTATATTAACGAATTATCACTGCACCATAGCAGAGCAACAAATCAGAAAGGCTATGATCAAGATGGAAATATTATTGCATACACCGGAGGGTGTCAGGGACATTTATAATTCAGAATGCGAAAGAAAGAACCGTCTGACAGGAAGGCTCTTACATACAATACACAGGTATGGATTTCAGGATATCCAGACCCCTGTCTTTGAATTTTTTGATGTGTTCAGCAAGCAGCGCGGAACCGTGCCTTCGAGGGACATGTACAAGTTCTTTGACCGGGAGGGCAACACCCTGGTTCTGCGCCCGGACATGACGCCGCCCATCGCAAGATGCGCGGCAAAATATTTTAAAGAGGAGACTCTCCCGATCCGCCTCTGCTACCACGGAAGCGTCTTTATTAACAATAAGAGCCTGCAGGGGAAGCTCAAGGAGTTCACGCAGATTGGCGCGGAGCTGATTGAGGACGCGTCGGTGGACGCGGATGCCGAGATGATCGCGCTGACTATTGACTGCCTGAAGCAGGCCGGACTTGAGGAATTTCAGGTCGAGGTCGGGGAGGCGGATTTCTTCCGGGGGCTGGTCGAGGAGGCCGGATTTCAGGAATCGGAGATTGAGACCTTAAGGCTGCTGATTGAAGAGAAGAACATCTTCGGAGTGGAGGAGATGATTGCGGAGAAAACCATCGATCCCCTGATTAAGGAGCCCCTGATGCGGATGCCGGAGCTGTTCGGTGCGGCCGGAATGCTGGAGGCGGCGAAGAAGCTGACCGGGAATCCGAGAGCTCACAGGGCGATTGGCCGGCTTGAGCAGATCCAGGAACGGATGAAGGCATACGGATATGAGAATTATCTGACCTTCGACCTCGGAATGCTTGGAACCTATAATTATTATACTGGGATTATTTTCAGAGCCTATACATACGGAACGGGAGAAGCGGTAGCGGCCGGCGGCCGATATGATAATCTGGTCGGGCAGTTCGGGAAGGATGCTCCGGCTATCGGCGTGTGTATCTATGTGGATCAGCTCCTGAACGCGATGGCCAGGCAGAAATTGGACGATTCTGAAAGTCCGGAGAGAACCCTGCTGTTGTACCGGGATGCCTCCTATGAGGCGGCGGTAAGACTCGCCGCGGGATTTCGCAGGGACGGGATGGAGATTGTGCTTCTGAAGAAGGAACGTCCGATGGAGGATTATCTTGCATATGCGAAGAGGAGTCAGATCGGTGGAATTGTGTCTCTTGCGGAAGGGGATCGGGTCGAGGTCATCGAAGCGGCCTCCGGGAAGGTGACAAGAACCAGCTTCGCCGAATTGTTCGCACAGGGAGGGAGAGAATGAAGGATATCACAATCGCGCTTGCCAAGGGGCGCCTTGCCAAAAAGGCCCTTGGCATTTTTGAGCAGATCGGCATTACCTGCGATGAGATGAAGGATGAGTCATCGAGAAAGTTGATCTTTACGAATGAGGAGCGGAAGCTCAAGTTCTTCCTTGCCAAGGCGACGGATGTTCCTACTTATGTGGAATACGGCGCGGCCGATATTGGGATCGTGGGCAAGGATACGATTATGGAAGAGGCAAGGAAGCTTTATGAGGTGATCGATCTCGGCATCGGCCGGTGCAGGATGTGTGTCGCCGGGCCGCCCCAGGCGAAGGAGCTTCTGCAGCACGGAGCGCTGATTCGGGTGGCTACCAAGTATCCCAGGATTGCCAGGGATTATTTCTATAACAAGAAGCACCAGACGGCCGAGATTATCAAGCTGAATGGTTCGATTGAACTGGCGCCGATTGTAGGGCTTTCCGAGGTGATTGTGGATATTGTGGAGACGGGATCGACGCTTCGGGAGAACGGGCTTGAGGTGCTTGAGGAGATCTGCCCGCTGTCCGCGAGGATGGTGGTCAATCAGGTGAGCATGAAGATGGAGCACGACCGGATCAGCGATATGATTGTAAGGCTGAGGAATATAGTGCAGGGACAGGAGGGAGGCAGGTTATGAGGATTGTCAGACTGAATGAAGAGACGAAGCGGGATATCCTGGAGAATCTGCTTAAGAGAAGCCCGAATCAGTATGAAGAATATACGAAGCGGGTTGCGGATATCATTGAGAATATCAGAAGCGGAAGGGATGCCGCGCTGTTTGATTATACGGCCCGTTTTGACGGGGTGACGCTTACGGCGGATACCATTCGGGTAACCAAAGAGGAGATAGAAGAGGCCTATGCGAAGGTTCCGCCAGAGCTTCTGGATGTGATTCGCAGGGCAATCGTCAATATTCGGGAGTTTCATGAGAAGCAGAGGAGGAACAGCTGGTTCGATACCAGGCCGGACGGAAGCATTCTCGGACAGAGGATTACGCCCTTATCGAGGGTCGGGGTCTATGTCCCCGGCGGCAAGGCGGCATATCCGTCTTCGGTTCTGATGAATGTGATTCCGGCAAGGGTGGCGGGAGTGGAACGGATTGTTATGACAACTCCGCCGGGAAGGGACGGCAGGGTCTACGAGGGTACGCTTGTGGCCGCCGCCGAGGCCGGAGTGGACGAAATTTACAAAGCGGGCGGCGCGCAGGCGGTTGCGGCGCTTGCATTCGGAACGGAGAGCATCCCGAAGGTCGATAAGATTGTGGGGCCCGGGAATATCTATGTCGCTCTTGCCAAGAAAGCGGTGTACGGCTATGTCAGCATTGATTCCGTTGCGGGACCGAGCGAGATCCTGGTTCTGGCGGATGAGACGGCCAACCCGAGGTATGTGGCGGCGGATCTCCTCTCGCAGGCCGAGCACGACGAGCTGGCAAGCGCGATTCTGATTACAACGTCAGGTGAGCTGGCGCAGAAGGTATCGGAACAGATTGACGGCTTCCTTCAGACGCTGACAAGGAAGGACATCATTGAGAAGTCCCTTGCCAATTACGGGTACATCCTGCTTGCCGATACCATGGAACAGGCGGTCGATGCCGCAAATGAGATTGCTTCCGAGCATCTGGAGATTCTTACCGCGGATCCGTTTGCGGTGATGACGAAGATCCGGAATGCGGGAGCCCTCTTCCTTGGAAGCTATTCCAGCGAACCGCTCGGTGATTATTTCGCCGGGCCGAATCATGTTCTGCCCACAAATGGGACCGCAAGATTCTTCTCCCCATTAGGCGTGGATGATTTTATCAAGAAGTCCAGCGTGATCGCCTACACGAGGGAGGCCCTCGAGCCTGCGGCCCCGGACATTATCCGTTTTGCGAACGCGGAAGGATTAAGCGCGCACGCCAATTCCATCGCGGTTCGGTTCGAATCGTAGATTCGGTTTGAATCATAGATTCGGTCCGAATCATAGATTCACTTCATGTAATTTTAACAAATAATAGAATTGAAATTTGTTGAAAATTATGTATAATAAAAATAGCCAGATCATTAGCGTAATTGTATAAAGATTTAACGGCACGGCAGACTGCCGGTACAGGAGGAGATATGGACAGAACGGCCAGGGTGGAACGGAATACGAAGGAGACGCGAATCGTTCTCTCCTTGAATCTGGATGGGAGAGGGATATCCCGGGTCAATACCGGGATTGGGTTTTTCGATCATATGCTGACGAATCTTTCCCGACATTCCTTTCTGGGTCTGGAACTCAGCGTGGAAGGAGATCTGTATGTGGACGGCCACCACACGGTGGAGGATACGGGGATCGTATTCGGTCAGGCGCTCAGACAGGCATTGGGAAGCAAGGAGGGAATCCGCAGGTACGGAAGTGCCGTGCTTCCGATGGACGATGCGCTGGTTTTGTGCGCGCTGGATCTGTCAGGCAG
>CALWGS010000100.1 GCA_944380155.1 uncultured Lachnospiraceae bacterium | reverse complement strand
CCGTGAAATGCGATCCAATCCTGGGAAGTTTTCTGCGGACGCAGGAAGGATTTCATCCGGCGTATCATATGAATAAGGATAAGTGGATCACCATCCGGCTGGACGGAAGTGTGCCGGATGATGAGATTAAGAATCTAATCGACTTAAGTTACCAGCTGACAGCAGATAAAAAGAAGAACCGGAAGCCCCGCCCGTAACCCCATTTCTTCACACAAGATCTTGGGTAATTGCGAAACAGGTTCACAGCTTTCATTCTGACTACGAAAGGAGCCAGACCCCATTGCCCTACTCCGAACGAATCAAAAACTTCGAGAAAGTCCGTTCCTACATCCGGGAGTTTTATGTGTACGGTTTTAAGAGCAGAACGGAATATGATGCCAAGAGCGCGCGTTCCTACGATGATGAACGGCGCAGAATTGAGAGCTGGCTGGGGGATTATATGCGGTTTACCCAGACGGCGGAGGGCAAGAACGTGTTCCTGTCCGTGGACAGCCGCGTTACCCGCAGGAATCCCTTTTATAAGGCGTGGAAGGCGAAGAGCTTTACAGATGGGGATATCACGCTGCATTTCGCGATCTTCGACATTCTCTATACGCCGGAGGTGAGGAAGACGCTTGCCGAGCTGGTGGAAGAGATCGATCGGCTGCTGTCTTACCGCATGACATTCGATGAGTCAACCGTCAGAAAGAAACTGAAGGAGTATGAGAAGGAAGGAATCATTCAGACGGAGAAAGAGGGGCGCAGGATTTGGTATCGCAGAAGTCCCGATACAGATCTCTCGAATCTAAAGGACGTCATTGACTTCTTCAGCGAGGTTGCCCCATGCGGTGTAATCGGTTCTTTCCTGCAGGACAGATATGCAAAACCCGAGCCCAAACGGTCTGAATCTCAACCCGCCCCGCCCGTTCCTGAATCCGCGCGGCTCACTTCCCGCCCCGCCCATTCCAGGCACAAGCCCCTGTTCTCCTTCAAGCATCACTACATGACGCAGGCGATGGACAGTGATGTGATGGCGATGCTGTTTGAGGCGATTCAGGAGAGGCGCTATGTTACGGTCGACAATTTGAGCCGGCGTTCCAACAGGCTTCGGACGATCCGTCTGGTGCCGCTTAAGTTATATATCAGTGCGCAGAACGGCCGTCAGAATCTGATCGCGTATCATTGTAAGGCCGGACGGCTGAATTCGTACCGGCTGGATTATCTGTCCAATATCCGAATCGAAGAGGAGGTCTGCGAAGATTTCGATGCTCTGCGGGATCGGCTCCGCCGGGCGGAGGGGCATATGTGGGGAGTTAATTGTAAGAAGAACCGGAAGGCAGTCGAGCATGTGGAGTTCGAGCTGAGAGTGGGGGAGGATGAGGAGTTCATTGTCCGGAGACTGGAGCGTGAGAAGCGCTGTGGGCGGGTTGAGAAGGTGGATGAGAATCACTATCGGTACATAGCGGATGTGTTTGATACCAGGGAGATGGTTCCGTGGATTCGGACGTTTCTGTGCAGGATCACACGGATGAACTTTTCGAACCGCACGGTGGAGAATCAGTTCAAGGCGGATATTGAGGAGATGTATCGGATGTATGGGCTTGACGGAGGTGACGGGCATGATTTTCAGTGAGCTGTATTCGGTGTATTACAAGACCGTAGCGGATATTCTCCGGACAGCGTTTGAACCGGGGATCACGGAGAAAGACCTGCAGCGATGTGTGCTGGAGGATGCATTTTCCGAGAGCGTGCTGAATATTCTTCCGGCTCTGAAATCAGGGAAATGGCCGCTGCTGAATGAGGATCTTTCCCCGGTGCTGCGCCACAGGCCGGATATGCCGCTGACCCTGTTAGAGAAGCGGTGGCTGAAGGCGATTGCGGAGGATCCGAAAGTGAAGCTGTTCGGTGTTGAATTTCCGGAGCTTGAGGATGTACGGCCGCTGTTTACGAGGGAGGATTACAGGATCTATGACCAGTATGCGGACGGGGATCCGTTTGAGGATGAGACCTATATCCGGCATTTCCGGCTGATTCTGTCCGCCGTTCGGGAGAGCCGTCCCGTCCGGGTTACTATGACGAACCGGAACGGGAAAGAGGTCTGGGTACGTTTTCGGCCGAAGGGACTGGAATACTCCGTGAAGGATGATAAGATTCGGGTGGTCGCGTCCGGATGCAGATTCCGGTACTTCAATCTGGCCAGGATTCGCAGCTGTGAGTATTATCACGGAACCGGGCCATGGAGGGAGAAGCCGCCGGAAGACCGGAAGAAGGAGCTGACTTTGTTGATTCGGGATGAGCGAAATGCGCTGGAACGGGTGATGCTTCATTTTGCTCATTTTGAGAAGCGGGCGGAACGTCTGGAGGACGGGCGGTATTGTCTGCATCTGAAGTATTATGAGAGCGATGAGACGGAACTGGTGATCCGCGTGCTCTCGTTCGGCCCCTGTGTGAAGGTTCTGGAGCCTTCCGGGTTTGTGAATTTAATCAAGGAACGGCTGATTGCTCAACAAAGCTGTGGACTCCGATGAGTGCGCAGCTTTGTTGTGTGAGCAAAAGAGGCGGAGTCCGCTGGCCGTCTTCCTGAAGGAAAAATACGGGAAGGAATCAATGACTGTATCAACCAGGAAGAGGCGTTGAGTTACAGGCTAAAATTCCGTGGCTGCATGCCATGCGTAATGGGGATGGCCTTTTTGACCCATAGTCTGGCTTCTTCTGTCCAGCCCTGTTCCTTCAAGAATTCTATCACATCCTTGCTGTGCTCCCAGAGGATACGATTGCATTCCGGCGGGGAGATTTGTTCCAGCATACAGAAAGCCCTGGAGATTAACTCCCGCGCTTCTGCTGGACGTTTCAGCCTGATACAGAGCTTCGGGGCGTGGCGCAG
>CALWGS010000099.1 GCA_944380155.1 uncultured Lachnospiraceae bacterium | reverse complement strand
CATATCTTCAAAAAAATTATCCTTGATAATGTAAAAGCCTGTTCCCTTCATTTGCCTGTCCTCATTACGAAAAAGTCCCTCGCCTTGCGGCGAAGGACTATACTTTCGACCCAACCATTTATATACCACATATCGGTCAGTGGTAAACTTTCTTTGTACCTACATTCTAGCAAGCGCAAAGAGGAAAGTCAATAGGGCTTCCATTAAAATTATATGCTAAGGACCTCTAATATATACTTATCCTATTCAAACTCAATCGTAGCCGGCGGCTTCCCCGTACAGTCAAACAGCACCCTGTTCACATGCTGTACCTCATTCACAATCCTGCTTGCGCACTTTCCGAGTACCTCCCACGGCACCTCGGCTGCCTCTGCCGTCATGAAATCCGTCGTGGATACCGCGCGGAGCGCGACTGCGTAGTCGTAGGTTCTGCCGTCTCCCATTACGCCGACCGACTTCATGTTCGTAAGGGCGGCAAAATACTGGCTGAGCTTCTTGTCCAGGCCGGCCTTCGCGATTTCCTCGCGGTAGATGGCGTCCGCATCCTGCAGAATCGCAATCTTCTCCGGCGTGATATCCCCGATGATGCGAATCGCAAGTCCGGGGCCCGGGAACGGCTGACGGAACACCAGGTGCTCCGGGATTCCAAGCTCAAGGCCCACCTTGCGGACCTCATCCTTGAACAGCATCCGAAGCGGCTCGATCAGCTCGTCAAAATCAATGTAGTCCGGCAGGGCAAGGTTATGGTGGCTCTTAATCTTCGCCGAATCCTTCGAGCCGTCCTTCCCGCTCTCCACTACGTCCGGATAGATAGTTCCCTGGGCGAAGAACTCCACCTTTCCGATCTTCTTAGCCTCTTCCTCGAAGACGCGGATGAACTCCTCTCCGATAATCGCCCGCTTTCTCTCCGGCTCCTCAACTCCCTTAAGCTTGTCATAGAAGCGTTGCTGGGCATTGACACGAATGAAATTCAGATCGAACTGGTTCCTGAATACCTCCTCAACCTCGTCTCCCTCATTCTTCCGCAGAAGGCCGTGATCTACGAAGATACAGGTCAGCTGCCTGCCGACGGCCTTGCTGAGCATCACCGCGGTAACAGTGGAATCCACGCCGCCGGACAGCGCGCACAGCACCTTCTTATCGCCAATCTTCTCACGCAGCATTCTGACGTTCTCCTCAGCGAATGAATTCATCTTCCACTCTCCCTTGCAGCCGCAGACCTCATACAGGAAATTCCGAAGCATCTTCGCGCCTTCCCTGGTATGTACGACCTCGGGATGGAACTGAACCGCATACAGCTTCTGATCTGCCTTCTCTACGGCAGCTACAGGGCAGGAATCCGTATGAGCCGTAATCCGGAACCCTTCCGCGGGCTTTGAGATATAATCCGTGTGGCTCATCCAGCACACCGATGTCTCCTCCACGTCCGTAAACAACAGGGACGTGCGATCCACGGTTACTTCCGTTCTTCCGTACTCCCTGACCGGAGCCTTTGATACCGTGCCTCCAAGCAGATAGCTCATCAGCTGGGCGCCGTAACAGATTCCGAGAATCGGGATTCCCATATCAAAAATCTCCCTGGAACATCTGGGAGCAGACTCCCCATATACACTGGCCGGTCCGCCCGTAAATATAATTCCCTTCGGAGATATCTCCCTGATCTTCTCCAGATCCGTATAGTAGGGAAGTACTTCGCAATATACATTACACTCTCTGACGCGCCTTGCAATTAACTGATTATACTGCCCGCCAAAATCAAGTACGATAACAATTTCCTTGCTCACGGCATTTGACCTCCTGATATGAAAAATATAATAACTCTTCTATTTCCTTTTCTGCCTTTATTTTACAACACTCACCAGTTCTTTACCAGACTTTTTCATTTATTTTCTCAACTTCGGCATTCTGTATGCCGCTGCCCGGATACAGATCCCATTTTTGTATCAATCCATCCAAAGAAAACCGGCTCGTCCCGGTCTCTCAGCCGTTCCCGTCCTCTCCCGGCTCTCTCTGCAGCTCGTCCAGCGTCATATGATACGCCGGAAGGAATTCCCTCCGGAAGATGCGGACCTCCTCTAAATCCATGGCATCCAGCGCCTTCTCGATCGTCTCTCTGGCCGAGACAAATTCCGTATTACCCGACTTTGCTTCATCAATGCACTTAATCAGGGCGGAGAGCTTGTCGGCGGCCTTTACAAGCCTCCACAGCTCCTCCTCTCCCTGCGCGGCGAAGAACACGGTTTCATACTCCTCCCTCAGATCCTCAGGGAGCATGGCAAGGAGCCGTCTGGCCGCGCTGTCTTCAATCTCCCGGAAGGCCCCCTGCATCCTGCGGTTATAATACTTCACCGGCGTCGGCATATCCCCCGTAATAATCTCGGTCGAATCATGATACAGCGCAATCAGCGCCGCCTTATTCGCGTCATACTGCCTGCCAAGTCTCTTATTTCCGATTACGGCCAGGCCGTGCGCAAGCATCGCCACCTCAAGCGAATGCTCGCTGATATTCTCCGGATGCGAATTCCGCATCAGGGCCCACCGCTCAATGAACTTCATCCGCGACATCATCGCGTAAAAATTCCCTCCCATTTCCCTTCTCCTTCTCTGCTGCCCCGTATTCCCGGCACTCACTCCAGATATTTCTTCACATACTGCCCCGTATAAGAAGCAGGGTTTGCCGCAACCTCCTCCGGCGTTCCCTGCGCAATCACGGTTCCGCCCTGATCGCCGCCTTCCGGACCAATATCAATGATATAATCCGCCGTCTTGATCACATCCAGATTGTGCTCAATCACGACTACGGTATTTCCGCCTTCCGCAAGGCGGTGCAGAATATCAATCAGCTTGTGAACATCCGCGAAATGCAGTCCCGTCGTCGGCTCATCCAGAATATAGATGGTCTTGCCCGTACTCCTCCGGCTCAGCTCCGTCGCCAGCTTAATCCTCTGCGCCTCGCCTCCGGAGAGCGCCGTGGAAGTATGCCCGAGCTTCAGGTAAGACAGGCCCACATCATTCAGCGTCTCAATCTTCCTGCGGATGGACGGAACATTCTCAAAGAACTGCACTGCCTCCTCCACCGTCATCTCCAGCACGTCATAGATATTCTTGCCCTTATATCTTACCTCCAATGTGTCGCGGTTGTAGCGCCTGCCGCCGCAGACCTCGCAGGGCACATAAATATCCGGCAGGAAGTTCATCTCTATCTTCAGAATTCCGTCGCCGCTGCACGCCTCACAGCGCCCGCCCTTCACATTGAAGCTGAACCTCCCCTTCGAGTACCCCTTCATCTTCGCGTCCTGCGTAGAGGCGAACAGATCGCGGATCTGATCAAAGACGCCCGTATACGTCGCGGGATTGGAACGCGGAGTTCTGCCAATCGGCGACTGGTCAATATTAATGACTTTATCTAACTTCTCGATTCCAACGATATCATCATGCTTTCCCGGGATACACCTGGCCCGGTTCAGATCTCTGGCCAGACGTTTATATAGTACCTCCGTAATCAGGGAGCTCTTGCCGGAACCGGATACGCCGGTCACACAGGTCATCACCCCAAGAGGAATATCCACATCAATATTCTTCAGATTATTCTCCCTCGCGCCCCGAATCGTGATAAATCCCGACGGCTTCTTCCTCTCCTTCGGCACTTCAATCTTCAGGCGTCCGCTTAAATACGCTCCCGTTATGGATTCCGGAACCTTCATCAGCTCCTCGGCGGTTCCCACGGCCACCAGCCTTCCTCCGTGCTCCCCTGCTCCGGGGCCGATATCCACAATCAGATCCGCCGCCCGCATCGTGTCCTCATCATGCTCTACCACAATCAGCGTATTTCCAAGATCCCGAAGATTCTTCAGGGTCTTAAGAAGCTTGTCGTTATCCCTCTGATGAAGTCCGATACTCGGCTCGTCCAGGATATAGGCCACTCCGACCAGCCCGGATCCGATCTGGGTTGCCAGGCGGATTCTCTGCGCTTCTCCGCCGGACAGCGATCCGGTTGCCCGTGCAAGCGTCAGGTATTCCAGCCCCACATCCACCAGGAACCCAAGCCTTGAGCGGATTTCCTTCAGAATCAGGAATCCAATCTGCTGCTGCATCGGGGTCAGGGACAGATGATTCATGAAGTCGGCCAGATCCCGAATCGGCAGCTCTGTCAGATCCGCAATATTCCTGCCTCCCACAGTAACGGCCAGCGCTTCCTTCTTCAGACGCTTGCCGCCGCATTCCTTACAGGGCGTTGTCCGCATGAACTCTTCGTACTCCTGCTTGCTTGTCTCGGAAGACGTTTCGCGGTAGCGGCGCTCCACATTCTTGATTAGCCCTTCAAACGCCACATCATACACGCCCTCTCCCCGCTGCCCCTTATAACGCACCTTAACACTTCTTCCCCCTGTTCCGTGCAGAATCATATCCTGGATCTCCGCCGGATACTCCCGAAACGGCGTATGCAAATCGAATCCGTACTCCTGCGACAGCGCTTCCATCATACAGCGGGTGAAGCTCGTCTTATCCACAACGGACTGCCAGCCCATTACCGCAATCGCCCCGTCCGCAATACTCAAGGAAGGATCCGGAATCAGGAGCTCCTCCGCGAACTCCATGCGAAATCCCAGTCCGTGGCACTCCGGACACGCACCGAACGGATTATTGAACGAGAACGAACGCGGCTCCAGCTCCTCAATACTGATTCCGCAGTCCGGACAGGCAAAGCTCTGGCTGAAGGTCAGCTCCTCCCCGTCGATTACATCCACCACAAGCAATCCGTCCGTCAATTTCAGAACATTCTCAATGGAGTCAGAAAGCCTCCGCTCAATTCCCTCCCGGATCACAAGGCGGTCAATAATAATCTCAATCGTATGCTTCTTATTCTTCTCCAGCTTAATATCCTCCGACAGCTCATACAGATGCCCGTCCACCCGAACGCGCACATAGCCGCTGCGCTTCGCCTGTTCGAACACCTTCACATGCTCTCCCTTGCGCCCTCTTACCACAGGCGCAAGCAGCTGGATTCTGGTCCGCTCCGGAAGCTTCATCAGCTCATCCACCATCTGATCCACCGTCTGCTTCTTGATCTCCTTGCCGCATTTCGGACAATGAGGAATCCCGATTCTCGCATACAGAAGCCGGAAATAATCATAGACCTCCGTAACCGTCCCCACCGTAGAACGCGGATTCCGGTTCGTTGACTTCTGATCAATGGAAATCGCGGGCGGAAGCCCCTCGATACTGTCCACATCCGGCTTCTCCATCTGCCCCAGGAACTGCCTTGCGTAAGAGGAAAGGGATTCCATATATCTCCTCTGCCCCTCCGCGTATATCGTATCAAATGCCAATGAGGACTTCCCGGAACCGCTCAGGCCCGTCAGGACAACGAATTCATCCCGCGGAATATCCACATCCACTCCCTTCAGATTATGCTCCCTGGCGCCGCGGATCCGGATATACTTCCTGCTCCTGTCCGTATCACCTGCCATTGTTACCCGTTCACCCATAATACGTAATCCTCTTTCATCTGCTAATCTACAACGTATTCAAATGCTTCCTCAGCTCGATCAGCCTGTCTCTCAGCTCTGCGGCCAGCTCGAAATTCAGCTCCGCAGCCGCCTGCTGCATCTGCTTCGTCAGCTTCTTCCCCTCGGCCTCCAGCTCCTTCTTCGACATCGATTCCAGATCCTTCTCGATCCGATCCGAGCCTGCGTCTGCTTTCTTTGAGATACTGATCAGATCCCTGACCTTCTTGTGAATCGTCGTCGGCGTAATCCCGTGCTCTTCATTATAGCGGCTCTGAATCTGCCGTCTCCGGTTCGTCTCGCTGATCGCCCGATCCATCGACTCCGTTATGCTGTCCGCATACATCAGCACATGTCCTTCCGCGTTCCTCGCCGCACGCCCGATGGTCTGAATCAGAGAGGTCTCCGAACGCAGGAACCCCTCCTTATCGGCATCCAGAATCGCCACCAAGCTGATCTCCGGAATATCCAGGCCCTCTCTAAGAAGGTTAATGCCGACCAGCACATCGAAGACATCCATCCGCATATCCCGGATAATCTCGGCCCTCTCCAGCGTATCAATATCCGAATGCAGATACTTCACCCGGATTCCGACCTCCCGCATATAATCCGTGAGATCCTCCGCCATCCGTTTCGTCAGTGTTGTCACCAGAACCTTGTTCTTCTTTGCAATCTCGCGGTTCACCTCGCCGATCAAATCATCCACCTGTCCTGCCGCCGGACGTACCTCCACATAAGGGTCCAGAAGTCCCGTCGGCCGTATAATCTGCTCCGCCCGGTTCAGCTCATGATCCCTCTCATACACATTCGGTGTGGCGGACACGAACAGCATCTGATCGATCTTACTCTCAAATTCTTCAAAGTTCAAGGGTCTGTTATCCTTCGCAGACGGAAGCCGGAAGCCGTAATCCACAAGCGTCGTCTTCCTTGACTGATCTCCCGCGTACATCCCCCGGATCTGCGGGATTGTAATATGAGACTCATCCACAATAATCAGGTAGTCATCCGGAAAATAATCCAGCAGCGTATGCGGCGTGGCTCCCGGCTTCAGGCCGGACAGATGCATGGAATAATTCTCGATTCCGGAACAGAATCCCGTCTCCCGAAGCATCTCAATATCAAAATTCGTCCTCTCCGCAATCCTCTGCGCCTCTAAAAGCTTGCCCTCGGACTTAAAATACTTCACGCGTTCTATCATCTCATCTTCAATATCCTTCAGTGCCGCGTTCAGTCTCTCCTGAGAGACCACATAATGGGAAGCCGGGAAGATTACGGTATGCTCCAGCGTACACTTCACTTCTCCGGTCAGCACGTCAATCTCCGTAATCCGGTCCACCTCATCGCCGAAGAATTCCACCCGGATCGCCCGATCCGCCGAAGCGACAGGGAAGATCTCCAGTACATCCCCGTGCACCCGGAAGGTGCCGCGCTTGAAGTCCATCTCATTCCTGGTGTATTGAAGGCTGACCAGCCTGCGAAGCACCTCATCCCGATCCCGCTGCATTCCGGGACGGAGCGAAACCGTCATATTCTGATAATCAATCGGGCTTCCGAGTCCGTAGATGCAGGAAACACTGGCCACGATAATCACATCATTTCTCTCCGTCAGCGCTGCCGTCGCGGAATGCCTGAGCTTATCAATCTCATCGTTAATCGCGGAGTCCTTCTCAATATAGGTGTCCGTAGAAGGGACATAGGCCTCCGGCTGATAATAATCATAATAGCTGACAAAATACTCCACCGCATTCTCCGGGAAGAACTCCTTGAACTCCCCGTATAACTGCGCGGCAAGCGTCTTGTTATGGGCAATCACCAGCGTTGGCCGGTTCAGCTCCTGGATAATATTCGCCATGGTAAACGTCTTGCCGGACCCCGTAACTCCAAGCAAAGTCTGGAACTGATTCCCCTCCCGGAACCCCCGGACCAGAGATTCTATCGCCTGGGGCTGATCGCCCGTCGGCTGATAAGGGGATACCAGCTTGAATGGTTTCTCGATTCTCTCCACGGCTGCGCCTCCTTCCATCCATAATCCCAAGCCTGTGATCCCCGCGTCCTTCGCGGATACAAACCACATGTTCGAGAACTTAGGTTCTATTATATCATAACACCCTGTGCTTTTGAAGGGGTTTACAAAAAAAGCGGTACGGATTCTTCTGAACCATACCGCTTTCTTGGGTTGATTATTCTTCCTGAACCGGCTTCCCGCCGACACTCAGCCATTTCAGATACGCGTTGATGAAGGGATCCAGATTCCCATCCAGCACACTCTGCGCATTGCCCACCTCGCAGCCGGTCCTGTGATCCTTCACCATCGTGTACGGCTGGAGCACATAGGAACGAATCTGGTTGCCGAAATTGATATCCCGGACCTCTCCGCGGATCCCGGATTCCTTCTCCTGATTCTCCTGCTGCTTGAGCAGATACAGCTTCGCCTTGAGCATCTGCATGGCCTTATCCTTGTTCTGATACTGGGAGCGTTCATTCTGGCACTGCACCACAATTCCGGTCGGCAGATGCGTAATGCGGATCGCAGAAGACGTCTTATTGACCTTCTGTCCGCCCGCGCCGCTGGAACGGAAGACATCAATCCGGATATCCTCATCCGCGATATCAACCTCCAGATCCTCCTCAATATCAGGCATCACATCACAGGATACGAAGGAGGTCTGCCGCTTGCCTGCCGCGTTGAACGGAGAAATCCGCACCAGGCGGTGAACGCCGCGCTCGGACTTCAGATAACCATACGCGTTCGTTCCGTTAATCTGAAGCGTAACGGACTTAATTCCCGCCTCGTCGCCCTCCAGAAAATCCAGCGTCTCCACCGAGAAGCCCTTCTTATCGGCCCATCTCTGGTACATACGGCAGAGCATTCCCGCCCAGTCGCAGCTTTCTGTGCCGCCCGCGCCCGCGTGCAGCGTCAAGATCGCATTCTCACCGTCGTACTCTCCGGACAGCAGCGTATTCAGCCGAAGCTGTTCAAAATTCTCCACGAACGCGTCAAGCTCCTGCGAAATCTCCGGGATCAGAGAGGCGTCATTCTCCTCATATCCCATCTCAATGAGTGTCTGGATATCCTCATACTGCTGCTTTAACCCGTTATACTCCGCGATGATATCCTTTAAGCGCTTTAACTCCCTGACATCATTCTGTGACTTCTCTGCCGAGTCCCAGAAGCCCGGCTCTTCCATAATACGCTCGAGTTC
This sequence comes from uncultured Lachnospiraceae bacterium, assembly GCA_944380155.1. Taxonomy (GTDB): domain Bacteria; phylum Bacillota; class Clostridia; order Lachnospirales; family Lachnospiraceae; genus Caccomorpha. The sequence goes on along the minus strand of CALWGS010000099.1, from coordinate 1,827 downwards.
CTCTACCCTTGCCTGCTTATTAGCCAGGTCAAAGTGAATCCCCCACTTCGATTAATGGTTTGTCGTAATTACTGAGCGTGTACTTGAACTGATCCAACTCAACCACAAAATCACCTCTTTCATATATATAATATAATAACTGCCGAACACCTTAAGACAGGCGCTTCGTTACACATTCCTTCCACAGCAGAACTTATACTTCTTGCCGCTGCCGCACGGACACGGATCATTCGGCATTATCTTTTTGCTGCTTCTTCTTACCGGAGCCTTTGCAACAGACTCATCCTTATTCGTACCGGTTACCTTCGCAACCTGCTCTCTCTCCACCTTCTGCTCAATCCGGACATGCATCAGCGCACGAACCGTATCCTCACGAATGGAGGCGGTCATGGAATCGAACATCTCGAACCCCATGAACTTGTATTCTGTCAGAGGATCCCTCTGACCATAGGCCTGCAGTCCGATGCCCTGACGGAGCTGATCCATATCATCTATGTGATCCATCCACTTTCTGTCAATCACACGCAGCAATATCACGCGCTCAACCTCTCGCAGATGCTCCTTCTCCGGGAACTGCGCCTCCTTCTCTTCATAGAACTTAACCGCTTCCTCCTTCAGCTCCTGAATCAGAGCATTCTTCTTCATGCTCTTCCTCTGCTCCTGCGTAAGCTCAACCGGCTTAATCGGGATAATCGGAAGCAGCAGCGTATTCAGCTCGTTCAGATCCCATTCCTCCGGTATCTGATCATCGCTGATGCAGCTGTTGACACAGGCCTCCACCGTCTCCGTAATCATCTTGAAGATGGAATCGCGCATATTTTCTCCGTCAAGCACCTTTCTTCTTTCCGCGTAAATAATCTCTCTCTGTTCGTTATTTACCTGATCATATTCCAGAAGATTCTTACGGATTCCAAAGTTGTTATTCTCTATCTTTTTCTGAGCCTTCTCAATTGCGCCGCTCAGCATCTTATGCTCAATCTGCTCGCCTTCCTCCAGGCCCAGTGTCTTGAACATATTCATCAGCTTCTCCGAACCGAACAGCCGCATCAGATCATCTTCCAGCGAGATATAGAACCTTGACTCACCCGGATCCCCTTGACGGCCCGCGCGTCCGCGCAGCTGATTGTCAATACGCCTTGATTCATGACGCTCCGTACCAATAATCTTAAGGCCTCCCAGCTCTCTGACTCCTTCGCCCAGTTTGATATCCGTACCACGGCCCGCCATATTCGTCGCAATCGTAACTGCTCCCATCTGACCCGCATCCGCGATAATCTCCGCCTCAAGCTCATGGAACTTGGCATTCAGCACCTTATGCGGAATATTCTTCTTCTTCAGCATTCCGCTCAGCTCTTCTGAAGCCTCAATCGTAATGGTACCGACCAGAACCGGCTGACCTGTGGCATGCGCCTGCGCTATCGCGTTCACAACCGCATTCAGCTTCTCCCTCTTCGTACGGTACACGGCATCGTCCAGATCCTTTCTCTGTACCGGAACATTGGTCGGAACCTCGATTACATCCATGCCGTATATCTCACGGAACTCCTTCTCCTCTGTCAGAGCCGTACCAGTCATACCGCACTTTTTATCATATTTATTAAAGAAATTCTGAAATGTAATGGTAGCGAGAGTCTTACTCTCTCTCTTGACCTTCACATGTTCCTTTGCTTCAATTGCCTGATGAAGCCCGTCCGAATACCGTCTGCCCGGCATGATACGCCCCGTGAAATCATCAACAATCAGAATCTCATCATCCTTCACAACATAATCCTTATCCTTCGCCATCAGATAATTCGCGCGGAGCGCAAGAATAATATTATGCTGAAT
>CALWGS010000098.1 GCA_944380155.1 uncultured Lachnospiraceae bacterium | reverse complement strand
AACCAGCGCGGAATACTCTCCCGTCTTCCGCAAGACCTCATACCCAAGCATCGGATGCATCCTGATATATCGCATTTCCTCAATGGCAAGCGTCCCCTGCTTCCTGCCGTACAGATATTCACTCAGGCGCAGCTTCCCGACATCATGCAGCATGCCGGCTTCTGCCATTTCATGACAGAACTCCTGGCCTTCTCCGAGCACCTGCGAGAGCCGGAACGCAAGATTGCTGACCAGAATTCCGTGCCCAAGCGCATCCTCCAGATCTTCCTTCACGGCATGACCGAGACGGACATACGCTTCATTCCTCCGGTTTTGCTCTAGCATAGGTCGGTTCCCTCCCCGGAACAGGCATTCTTGTGAATCGAAGGCCTGAACATGGTCGTATGCTTCTCCATAAATACCCGCTTGCGCTCTATCATCTCATCCACACGGGTGATGTAATCCTTCAGGCTCTTTACATTTTCCACACGCTCCAGGCGATTCTCGGCCGGAAAATAGAACTTGGAAAGACCTCCGGCGCCCAGTGCAAGGATTGTCTGCTTCTCTTCCATAATGGCGATATTATACAGACATTCTCTGCCGTACCTCGCGTAACCCACATTCTCGAGATTCTCCGCCATATTCTTCTGGCGGTACAGATAATACGGGAAATATCCGTTCTCCTTTGCATAGGAGGCCGCCTGCTTCTGCATCTGCACTACATCGACCGCCTGCCTGTCCCTGTAATGCTCCTTCTCCAGATTCAGCCTTGCCGCCCTCTTCAGCGCCAGAGTATGAACCGTAAGACTCTCGGGATTCAGAGGACGGATTCTCGAAAGTGTCCGCTCCACATGCTGCGGGGTCTCGCCCGTCAGTCCAATGATCAAATCCATATTGATGTTATCATGCCCCGCTTTTCTTGCGAGAGCAACGGCTTCTTCAATCTGCTCCGTTGTATGCCTGCGTCCGATCAGATCCAATGTCTCCTGGCACATGGTCTGCGGATTAATCGAGATCCTGCCAACTCCTGATTCTTTTAATGCGCAAAGCTTCTCATAATCAAGACTGTCAGGCCTTCCCGCCTCCACCGTGAATTCCTGCACGCCCGAGAAATCAATCACGGATTGCAGATATTCAATCAGATCCCGAATCTGCCGTGCCGTAAGCGTTGTCGGCGTGCCTCCGCCCATATAGACAGTCATCGGACTCTGTCCTGACAGGCATTCGGCCGCGAAGGCAATTTCCCGCTTCAGGGCCTCCAGATACGGACCGACAAGGTCCCCGTATTTTTCAAGCGGATATGAGGTGAAGGAGCAGTACAGGCAGGTTGTCGGACAGAACGGAATTCCGATATAGAGACTGCAGCGCTTCTCCGGCTCAAGCTTTGACAAAAGCTCCCTCTCCCGCTTTGCCACGATCAGACTGACTTCTATCTTCTCATCGGAACAATAGTATTCCTTTCTCATGTAATCCGCGATCTGTTCGTCCGACATCACAGGAAGCTTCTCATAGACCAGCTTAACCGGCCTGACCCCGGTTAAGAATCCCCAGGGAAGCGTCCGTCCCGTTACCTTCGACATTCCCCGGTATACCAGACGCAGCAGTTCATTCCGGTACGCCTTGCGCGCCGCGTCCCGCTCTCCAGAGGGAACTCCTTCCTCAACCGGACAGGTCTCGCCGTACAGTTCCCTGCCCGCTTCTTCTATCCGGAAGGTCATGGAATCGATCCGCAGATCAAAACAGCACTCCCAGTCTGCCGCATCCTGTGCCTCCTCCGGCTTAACAAATACGGCATCCGGAAGGAAGGCCTTGAGGAGCAGACAGACCTCCTCCTCGTAATGCCCTCCGATCATGTGTATTCTTATCTTCATGGCCGCTCATCCCGTTCCCAGAACCCCTCACCCGCCAGATAGGGATTCTGTTTCCTTTCTTCTTCGATCGTGGTGGACGGACCGTGTCCCGGATAGACAAGAACCGAATCCGGAAGCCTTGTCAGTCTCTTCAGAGATTCCCGCAGCACCGCCGGACTCCCGGAGGGCAGATCCGTCCTGCCTACGGAACCCGCAAACAGGGTATCGCCGGAGAACAGGATCCCGTTCTCTTCCATATAGTAGCAGACGCCCCCTGCCGTATGACCGGGGGTGGCTATGACGTTGAATTCCATTCCCGCAAAGCAAATCACCTGCCGATCCGCCAGCCACACATCTCCCCGCACCGTAATCCGTCCCATCCAATGCGAGCAGTTCAGGGCGGGATCCGCAAGCATCTCCTTCTCATGTTCTCCCGCATAGATGAGGGCCTGCGTGCGGCTTTTCAGTTCCTGTGCCGCGCCGATATGATCAAAGTGCCCGTGCGTAAGCAGGATTGCCGTCAGACGACAGTCCGCACGCTCGATCTCTCTCAGGATCCGATCGCAATCCGCAGCCGGATCCACCCATACCGCTTCCTTTCTCTCCGGGTTGCTCACAAGATATCCGTTTGTCGCAAGCGCTCCCAGCGCATACTGTCTGATAACCGGTTTCATCGTCGTCTCCTTTCCGTTCTCCGTACCGTCCGCAATCAGCCGGTGGTGCGCTCCACATCCAGCACGCTCTCCACGTTCCGGATCTTATTCACGATATACTGAAGCTGTTCCACGCCCTTAATCTCGAATCCCACACTGATGGTCGCGGTTCCCTGTCTGCTTGTCCTTACCGTCATAGAAGATACGTCAATATTATTCTCCGTGAAAATCTTAGAGATATCCAGCAGCACCCCGCTGCGGTTGTTCGCATAAATCTGAATCTCCGCGCTGTACAGTTCCGTATCATCCTTCTCCTCCGAGGTATTCCACTCCGCGTCGATCAGGCGGTTCCTGTCTTCCTCCGGAAGGTTAATAATATTCACACAGTCCGTCCGGTGAATCGAAATTCCCCTTCCTCTTGTCACGAAGCCCACAATCTCATCCCCGGGCACCGGGTTGCAGC
>CALWGS010000097.1 GCA_944380155.1 uncultured Lachnospiraceae bacterium | reverse complement strand
TCTGGTTCTCGGGCCGATGGCAGGGGTACCCGACCTGCCATCTCGTCTGCTCTGCAAGGAGCAGGGGGCCGATCTGATCTACACGGAGATGGTCAGCGCCAAGGGAATCCTGTACCGCAACAGGAATACGGAGAGTCTGATGGCGGTGGACGAGAGAGAGAGGCCCGTCAGCCTTCAGCTCTTCGGCGAGGATCCGCAGATTCTGGCAGAGGCGGCAGCGCGGATCCGTCACAGGAATTTTGACATCCTGGATCTGAATATGGGGTGTCCCGTTCCCAAGGTTGTGAATAACGGGGAGGGGTCCGCCCTGATGCGGGATCCGGATAAGATTGGAAGGATTGTGCGGGCAGTGTCACAGGCGATGGATAAGCCGGTGACTGTCAAGATCCGGAAGGGCTTTGCTGCGGGAGAGGAGCAGGCGGTGGAGGCGGCGGTCGCGGCCTGGGAGAACGGAGCGGCCGCCGTAGCGGTGCATGGAAGAACCAGGGAGCAGTATTACAGCGGGAAGGCGGACTGGGAGATGATTCGCAGGGTAAAGGAGGCGGTCCCGATTCCTGTCATCGGCAACGGAGACGTCTTCACGCCGCAGGATGCCGCCCGGATGCTTGCAGAGACGGGATGCGATGCCGTAATGCTCGCGCGGGGAGTGAAGGGAAATCCCTGGCTGTTCGCGCAGACCAAAGCTTATCTCGCGGGGCAGCCGGTACCGGATAAGCCGGATGTGCGGGAGGTGCTTGCCATGATCAGACGTCACGCCGCGATGCAGACAGAATGTAAGGGAGAGGATACCGGGATCCGGGAGATGCGCAAGCACATTGCCTGGTATCTGGCCGGATACCCATACTCGGCAAGGCTGAGACAGGAGGCGAATGGACTGAACACGCTGGACGAGGTGAACACCCTGCTTGATCGATATCTGGAGAGCCTTGATTCGGCAGATGCGACAAAGAAAAGGGAAAATGAGAACTTTTCTTTGGCAAATAATACAAAATAGAAAAATTGTATTGATTTTTGGCGCTAAAGCGTGTAGTATACTTTCAAGAAAGACATCTGTAAGCGGTAGAAATACACGGAAATAGAAAATAGGGAGGATTACCATGGCGAAATTAAGAGTCGGCGTATTGGGAGCGACCGGAATGGTCGGACAGAGGTTCCTGTCACTGCTGGAGAACCATCCCTGGTTCGAAGTCGTCTGCGTGGCGGCCAGTCCGAGGAGCGCGGGAAAGACATATGAAGAGGCGGTGGGAGGCCGCTGGAAGCTTGCCTCTCCGATGCCGGAGGCCGTTAAGAAGCTGATTGTAAGGAATGTGAACGAGGTAGAGGCGGTCGCCGCAGAGGTGGATTTTGTCTTCAGCGCGGTGGATATGACGAAGGATGAGATTAAGGCGATTGAGGAGGCTTATGCGAAGGCGGAGACGCCGGTTGTCTCGAATAACAGCGCCCACCGCTGGACGCCGGATGTGCCGATGGTGGTTCCGGAGCTGAATCCGGAGCATCTTGCCGTAATTGAAAGCCAGAAGAAGCGTCTCGGGACAAAGAACGGCTTCATTGTTGTGAAGCCGAACTGCTCCATCCAGAGTTATACTCCCATGCTGCACGCGCTGCGCCAGTACGGTCCGAAGGTCGTCGTGGCGACGACCTATCAGGCAATCTCCGGAGCCGGCAAGACCTTTGGAGACTGGCCGGAGATGGTGGATAATGTAATCCCGTATATCGGAGGCGAGGAGGAAAAGAGCGAGCAGGAGCCGCTTAAGATCTGGGGTCAGGTTGAGAACGGACAGATTGTGAAGGCGAAGGGGCCGGTTATTACTACACAGTGCATCCGCGTGCCGGTATCGGACGGGCATACGGCTGCCGTATTCGTAAGTTTCGAGAAGAAGCCCTCGAAGGAGGAGATTTTACAGGCATGGAAGGACTTTAAGGGACTTCCTCAGGAACTGAAGCTCCCGAGCGCGCCAGAGCAGTTCATCACATATTTTGAAGAGTCCGATCGCCCGCAGACAAGGCTGGACCGCGACAGGGAGAACGGAATGGGAGTCTGCGCCGGCCGTCTGCGCGAGGATACGGTGTATGATTACAAGTTCATCGGACTTTCACACAACACGAAGCGCGGAGCCGCGGGAGGTGCGGTGCTGATTGCGGAGCTTTTGAAGGCGCAGGGGTATCTGGCTGCGAAATAAGCTGGAAAGAAGAATGGCACAGATTACAAAATAGAATAAAACAGATCACAAAAAGGATCTGTCGGCTGACACCGCAGATCCTTTTTGCTGACGAATCAAAGAGCGGGGGATCGAGATACGATGATACGCTCCCAGACCTCCGCTCATCCGTTTCCCGGCAGTCTTTCGTTTACAGTCCGAACAGATACTGGATGAATGCTACGGCATTCTCCTTCATATCGGAGTTCACAGCAATCCCCAGGATAGGGCGTTCTCTGAGTGAAAGATCCCGGTAGATCTCACAGTCGTCCAGGTACTGTCCGTAGACCTCCTCCTCGCCCCACGAGATAACGTTCCCTACGCTGTCCGTTTCGGCAATGGCTCCGTATACGAAGTAATCCTTCAGCTCGGAGAACAGCTCGGTCGGAAGCTGTTCGGAGAGGGGAGCAAAGTATCCGTTCTGCATCTGGCTCTGCATCTGGGTCTCTCCGCCGATGATGACATCAAAATCCCCGGCGAACAGGTAGGTAGAGAATCGCTGCTGTGTGCTGTAATCTGTCTGGCCGGAGAGCAGGAAGGTATTGTCAAATACCAGCTCCTGTGTCTGCGGATCCAGACTGATATATTCGGAGAATCCCGATGACAGCGTATCGGTCATCTCATCCGTCATGGCATAATCAAGAATCGCGGTATACAGCAGGGTATCCGGCCTTGGCCTGACCATGGTGTAGATCAGGGAAGCGGCACAGGCAAGTACGACAATGCCTACCAGGAGCTTCGTCAGGTAGTAGGTCCTGAAATAGCCAATCTTCTCCTTCAGGGTCATGGAGCTCCACTTTTCTTTCTCGGACAGATCATCCCTGTGGTTGTAAATCTCTGCCGAGTCATCAAGACGTGTCTTTTTGGGCATATCTATTTCCTCATTTCTGTCTAAATATGATCTGGTATCTCTCGCGATATCGGAACACAATGCTCCTCATCACGTCTTAGTGTACCATAGAAGGTGTCTAAAGAAAAGAAATTTTTTATAAAATTTGTATGAAAAACGAAATTACCCTTCTTTTTGGCAGGCAGAATGCTCATTTTGCAGCATGCGGCCAGATATCCTTCAGAGTGTCGAAAAAACCTCCTTCCGGGCAGGAGAGTCGGGATATCCGGTCGGCTTTGGACTTGAGCGGAGCGAAGGCGTCGCACATGGCGACTCCAAGTCCCGCTTCCAGGATCATGGTGGTATCATTCTCGCTGTCGCCGATTGCCACGGCTCTGGACGGGGAGATATTGTAATACTCGCAAACCCGTTTCAGGCCGGCTCCCTTGTTGACGTCACATTTCGTATATTCGAGGGTTGAGGGGGAGGAGAAGTCGGCCCGCAGCGTTCCCTCGGTCAGGGGAAGGGTATCGAGATAGAACCGGCGGATTCGTTCCGGATCCGGGTCAATGACCATGAACTTAACGGGCGGTTCCGTGATCTCTAAGGCGGGATCGTCAAGCAGCCGGCAGTCGCACTGATACCGCCTCCTGAAGTCTTCAATCGCGGGGTCGGTGCGGTTAAAATATACCAGATTCTCCGAATAGCTCCGGCTCCGGATGCCAAGTGTCCGCGCGTGGACAAAGAGGCGGGCGACGAGCTGCGGATCGGCAGGACTTAAGAATATGGTCTGCCGGGTATCGTTCCGGAAGATGTGACCCCCGTTCTGGGAAATGGTCAGGCTGTCGCGCACCTGATCCAGCCCTAAGGTGCGTATGACGGGCCACACCAGATCGCGGCAGCGCCCGGACGCAATTACAACGCGGATGCCTTCCTTCACCAGATTTCGGATGAATGAGAGATCCCGGTCTGATATGCGGCCCCCCGCGGGAAGCAGAGTGTTATCGACATCGCTGAATAGAAGCTGATATTGAAACAGCATGAAAGGTTCCTCCTTTGTCAAGCTGTATTCATTATACCATATCGGCTCCGGGAGCGAAATATAAAAAAATGGATTATGTATTGGAATTTGCCAAAGATTTGTGTATAATGGGATATCAGAAAGGGGGCTTACCTTATGAAGTTGATATACGCTATCGTCAGAGACGAGGACGGCAGCAGGGTAATGGAGAAATTAAATAAGAACGGATTCAGCGTTACGAAGCTGGCGTCTACGGGCGGTTTCCTGCGTTCCGGCAATACGACCCTGATTATTGGTACGGAAGAGGAGAAGGTGGATCAGGTGATCGGGATCATCAAGGATCAGTGCGGGCCGAGAAAGCAGATTGTCGTGAATCCCGTGCCGATTGTCGGCGTTGGGAACTACACCTCCTATCCGGTCAGCGTGGATGTGGGAGGAGCAACTATCTTTGTGATGGATGTGGAGCGGTTCGAGAAGATTTAAGAGAGAAGACGAAAGCTGCGGCAGACCAGGTTAGAATCTGCCGCAGCTTTCATCTTGATCCTGCATAGAAAAAAAGCTTGCAATCTTCCTCCCTCCGGTATATGATGGAACTGGCAATTCCATAATAATATGAGAAATTTCATGAAGGAGGATGAGGAATGAGAAGATTGACAGCAATTCTCATGACGGGCATGATTCTGGCGGCAGCTGTACTGAGCGGATGCGCAGGCGGCAGGCAGGAGGAGCCTTCGGATGGAATTATCGTCGGAATTACACAGGATCTGGATAGTCTTGACCCACACAAAGCAGTAGCGGCAGGAACTAAAGAGGTATTGTACAATATTTTTGAGGGGCTGGTTAAGCCCGACAAAGATGGGAATCTGGTTCCTGCCGTAGCAGAGAGCTATGAGATTTCGCCGGACGGGACGGAGTATACCTTCGTGCTTCGAGACGGCGTGAAGTTTCATAACGGCGATGCGGTTACGGCGGAGGATGTGATATATTCTCTGAAGCGCTGCGCCGGCCTTCTGACCCCTGCGGATCCGGAGGTGGTGGTCGAGGAAGCGCTCTCGGTCATATCGGATGTTGTGAAGGTGGATGAGAGCACGATTCGTGTGATTCTGGACGAACCGAATACGGAGCTGATCGGGTATTTTACCTGCAGCATTATTCCGGAGAACTATGAGGAGCAGGATACGAATCCTGTCGGAACGGGGCCGTACTGCTTTGAGAGCTATACGCCCTTAACGAGCCTGGTAATGACGAAGAATGAGGAGTATTACGGAGAAGGGGAAGCGCAGATTGACCGGGTGACGTTTCGGATCTCGGCGAATACGGATGCCGCGTTCATGGAGCTGATGGCCGGGTCTATTGATATTTTCCCGTATCTGACGCAGGAACAGGCAAGCCAGTTAGAGTCGCAGTATACGATCCTTGAGGGCAGCATGAACCTGGTGCAGGCGTTGTTTTTGAATCATGATGCCGAGCCGTTTGATGATCCGCTTGTCAGGCAGGCGTTGTGCTATGCGACGGACAGGCAGGCCGTGATTGATATGGTTGCGGGCGGAAGAGGGCATATTATAGGTTCGAATATGTTCCCGAGCTTCTCGCTGTATTACGATTCGGAGCTTGAGACCTATTATGACTACAATATCGAGAGGGCGAAGGAGCTTCTTGCCGAGGCGGGGTATCCGGACGGCTTCTCGTTCACAATTACCGTACCGTCCAATTACCAGTTCCATGTGGAGACCGCTCAGGTTCTGGCAGAGCAGTACCGCCAGATCGGAGTGGGGGCCGAGATTCAGCTGATTGAATGGAGCAGCTGGCTGGAGGATGTGTACCAGGGACGGGAATACGAGGCTACGATTGTGGGACTGGATGCGCAGCTTGTGCCCAGCGATATCCTGAAGCGCTATTGCTCGGACGCATCGAATAATTTTCTGAATTATGAGAATGAGGAGTTCGACCGAATCTTTGAAGCAGCCGTGACTACGACGGATGAGGAGGAGAAGGTTCTGTATTACAGACAGCTTCAGCAGATTCTCACAGAGGATGCCGCTGCCGTCTATATTCAGGATCCGGCCCTGCTGGTCGCGGTCAATCCGGATCTGGGAGGCTATACCTTCTACCCGGTCTATGTACAGGATATGGCTTCGATCTACTATCTGGATGAATAGAGAATACAGAAGAATGGAGCGGTTGACTGCGTGAACGATCTGATTAAAAAACTGATTATGCTTGTGATTACGCTGCTGCTGGTTTCGGCAGCAGCATTCATTACGTTTCAAATCATTCCGGGGGATCCCGTTACGGCGGCCCTTGGTACGGATTATACGGAAGAAGCCGCAGAACAGATGAGAGAAGCGCTTGGGCTGAACAGGAGTCTGCCTGAGCGCTTCTTCTCCTGGCTGTGGGGGGCTGTAAGGGGGGATTTCGGAACCTCCATGCAGTACCACCAGCCGGTTTCCGCGTTGATTGGCGACCGCCTGGCGGTTACGCTGTGGCTTGCCGTGTTGTCTATGCTGTTCGTAATTGTGGTGTCGATTCCGCTTGGAATCCTTGCGGCCAGATTCTCCGGAAGGGCCGCCGACCGGGTGATTACGCTGCTGTCCCAGATTGCAATGGCGGTTCCGCCGTTCTTTCTGGGAATTCTTCTGACATTGGTGTTCGGAATTGTGCTGTCCTGGTTCACCCCGGGAGGCTATGTCTCCTTAGAACAGGATCCGGCCGGCTTCTTCTCGTACCTGATCTGGCCGGCCGCGGCCGTGGCCATCCCCAAGATTGCCATGACGGTGAAGTTCTTAAGAAGCTCGGTGATTCGGCAGATGCGGCTGGATTATGTCAGAACTGCCAGGAGCAAGGGCAACAAAGAGAGCGCGGTATTGCTCCGGCATGTGCTGAAGAATGCGCTGATTCCGGTTGTTACCTTCCTGGGAATGGCGGCGGCGGATGTGCTGGCGGGGAGCATTATTGTGGAGCAGGTCTTCGGACTGCCCGGAATCGGCCGCCTGCTGGTGGTGTCGATTTCAAACAGGGACTACGCGGTGGTTCAGGCCATTATTCTTTATATTGCATTCGCGGTGGTTGTGATTAATTTTCTTGTGGATCTGCTCTATCAGAGGCTCGATCCGAGGGTTCGGCTGAATTAGGAGGAGAGCGGATATGGAGAAGAAAAATATCAATCACAGGCTGGGGCAGATCCTGGTCTGCGCGGTGGTCCTGTTCGTCCTGATCGGGTGCTTCTATACGCCGTATGATCCGAATGAAATGAACGCCGGCCTGGTCAATGCGGGGCCGAGCCTTACGCATCCATTCGGAACGGATCAGTTCGGGAGAGATGTGCTAAGCCGGGTCATGAAGGGCGCGGGAACCACGTTCTTCGTGGGATTGTGTACGGTTGCGATCGGAGCGGCGGCAGGAATTCTGCTGGGTGCTCTGACCGGGTATTACGGGGGTCTGTTCGATGAGATTCTGATGCGGGTGAATGACGGACTGGCATCCTTTCCGAGCATTCTTCTGGCACTGGTGATTGTCAGTATATCGGGGCCCGGAACCTATCAGCTGATTCTGGCGCTCGGCGTTCTCTTCATCCCGAGCTTCGCCCGTGTTGTCAGAAGCGAATACATCCTGCAAAAGCAGATGGATTATGTGAAGAACGCAAAGCTGATGGGGGTTTCGGACGCAAGGATTCTGTTCGTTCATATTCTGCCGAATACCGGAACGATCCTGAGATCCGCCCTTACCATCGGCTTTAATAACGCAGTGCTTGCGGAGGCGGGAATGAGTTATCTCAGCCTTGGCGTGCAGCCGCCGGACGCGAGCCTCGGAAGAATGCTTTCGGAGGCGCAGTCCTATCTGTTCTCGGCTCCGTGGTCGGCGCTGGCTCCCGGCATCCTGATTGTACTGACGGTGCTGGGATTTGGCTTACTGAATGAGAGGGGGGAGTGAAATGGAGTCTGATAAGAAGGATTCTCTGCTGTCCGTTCGGAATCTGTCGGTTTCCTTCCCGGCAAAGAGAGGAAATTATGATCCGGCCAGGGCCGATGCGGTGTCCTCAAGGGAGGAAGCGGGGCAGGACTGCGGCAGGAAGAATGTCGTGAATCAGGTCTCGTTTGCCGTCGGGCCCGGTGAGATTGTGGGAATTGTAGGAGAATCCGGATCCGGCAAGAGTATGACCGCGTTAGCGCTGATGGGGCTGCTGCCGGAGGGTGCGGCAAGGGGCGCGGATGAGCTTTGCTTTGACGGCCGGGATCTTGCACGTCTGTCCGACCGGGAATACCGGGAGCTGAAGGGGAGCCGGATGGCCATGATATTCCAGGAGCCGATGACCTCGCTGAATCCGGTGTATACCGTCGGGAAGCAGACGGAGGAGATGTTAAGGCTTCATACGGACTGCGGCGCGCAGGAGCGCAGGCAGAGGACGATTCAGGCATTCAAAGAGGCAGGGCTTTCTGATCCGGAGCGGGTGATGGATCAGTATCCCCATCAGCTCTCCGGCGGACAGCGCCAGCGGGTTATGATTGCGATGGCCATGATCTGCGAACCTGCTCTGCTGATTGCGGATGAGCCGACCACTGCTCTGGATGTGACGGTGCAGGCCAGGATTCTTGGATTAATCAAACAGCTGAATCGGGATCACGGGACGGCTGTTCTATTCATCTCGCATGATCTTGGGGTAATCAGACAGCTGTGCAGCCGTGTGCTGGTGATGTATCAGGGCAGAATCGTGGAGCAGGGAAGCATCCGGGACATCTTTGAGCATCCGAGGGAGGAATATACGAGGACGCTTCTGGATGCGGTTCCGGGACTTCATAAGAGAAGTCCGGTGTCCGGCCGGGAAGGGGAGCGGGAGAGACTGCTCCTGGTTGAGAATCTGTCGGTTGCTTATGAGGGGAACCGCAGGGGGTTATTCGGCGGCAGACCCCGGACCGAGGCCGTGAAGAAGATCTCCTTCGAGGTATACCGGGGAGAGATTCTGGGGCTTGTCGGGGAGAGCGGCTGCGGCAAGTCTACGACCGCGAAGGCGGTTGCCGGGCTGATTGGGGGATATGAGGGAAAGATTGTCACCGGGGATGGGCAGGCAGCCGCTTCGCTGCGTCCCCAGATGGTATTCCAGGATCCGTACGGGAGTCTGAACCCGTCCAAACGGATTGGCTGGATCTTAGAGGAGTCGCTGAAGATGAGGGGGATGAAGCGGGGCGTTGATCGGGTAGCAAGGGTAAAAGAGATGCTTCGGGAGGTCGGTCTGGATGTGGAATATGCCTCCCGGTATCCAAGAGATCTGAGCGGGGGACAGAGGCAGAGGGTGGCGATTGCCGCGGCTCTGATTGCGGAGCCAAAGCTTTTAATACTGGACGAGCCGGTGTCCGCGCTGGATGTGACCGTTCAGTCGCAGATCCTGAATCTTCTGCTGCGGCTCAGAGAACGGCACGGCCTGTCCTATCTGTTCATATCCCATGATATCAATGTGGTCTATCAGATCTGCGACAGGGTATGCGTCATGTACCGGGGGGAGATTGTAGAGACCGCGCAGACCATGCGGCTCGCAAAGTGCCCGGAGCATGAATATACGAAACGGCTGCTGAATGATGTGCCGGACGCGTAGGAGTGTCCGGCATACGGACACAGAGCCGGGTTACAGGAAGGAGAAAGAATACGAATGGAAAGACGGGAAGGTGCGGCAGCGGAGAAGGGTTCCATCATCTGGCGGTATCTGAAGAAGTACAAGTGGCAGTATTTCTTCGGAATTGTGACTCTCTTCGTTGTGGATTATATGAACCTGTACATCCCGCAGTTTACAGGAGAGATCACCGATGGGCTGCAGGATGGCAGTATGGGACTTGAAGGCCTGCTGCAGACGGTTATCCGGCTGCTGCTTGTCGGCGCGACGCTTGCGATTGGGCGGTTTTTGTGGAGATTCTTCATATTCGGCGCGGCAAGGAAGGTAGAGCGGGATCTGCGCGACGATATGTTTCTGCATCTGTCGAAGCTGTCGCTGCGGTACTACAATGAGAATAAAACGGGCGATTTGATGGCACATTTCACCAACGATCTGAATGCGATCCGGATGTCCGTGGGACCGGCTGTGATCAGTACCTTTGACGCGGTGATTATGACGATTATGGTACTGATTAAGATGGTTGCGGATATTGACGCGGGTCTTACCGCGGTGGCCGTGATTCCGATGCTATTCGTTCTGGTTTGGAGCATCAAATATGGCAAATCCATCCGGAAGCGTTTCTCGGCGAAGCAGAAGGCCTTCTCTGATCTGACGGATCAGGCGCAGGAAAGTATTTCGGGCGTCCGCGTGATTAAGGCATTCGTCCAGGAGAGGCAGGAGATCAAGGCGTTTGCCGCAGCGAATCAGAACAATAAGGATAAAAATATGCAGGTAGTGAAGCTCCAGGCATTCGTCCTGCCGCTTCTGGATGTCCTGATTGGCTCCTGTCTGGTTCTGACCATCCTGTACGGCGGCAGACTGGTGATAACAGGGGATATTACCATCGGAAATTTCGTTGCATTTAATCAGTATATCAATATGCTGGTGTGGCCGATGATTGCGGTCGGCGACAGCATCAATATGTTCTCACAGGGAACCGCCTCCCTGCGCAGAATCGAGTGCATCTTCGGCGAGAAGCCGGATATTAAGGATTCCGTTACGATGGATCCGTCCTTAAAGGAGCTGAAGGGCGGGATTGAGATTCGAAACCTGAGCTTTCGTTTTAAGAAGTCGCTTCCGGATGTGCTTTCTCATCTGTCGGTGAAGGTGGAACGGGGCAGTACGCTTGCCATTCTCGGAAGGACCGGGAGCGGCAAGACCGCGCTGGTGAACCTGCTGCTTCGCCTGTATGATGTGAAGCCGGGGATGATTCTGTTAGACGGCAGGGATATTAAGGATTATCCGCTGCATGTTCTGCGGGAGCAGATCGCGTATGTCCCGCAGGATAATTTCCTCTTCTCGGATACGCTTCAGGCCAATATCGCGTTCGGCGTGAGAGAGCTGAAGGAGATTCCAAAGCTGAAGGAGCTTGAGAAGCGGAAGGTGAAGATTAAGGGAACGAACTATCAGGCGTATGTGGATCGGGATAACAGCGAGGCATGCCGGATTATTGATGAGGCCTATGGGGATCTGGAGCAGGTGCAGGAGGCGGCGAAGGAGGCGTGCATCCATGATAATATCATGGACTTCCCGATGCAGTACGCAACCATGGTCGGAGAGCGGGGCGTTACCATCTCGGGAGGGCAGAAACAGAGAAGCGCGATTGCCCGGGCGCTGATGAAGGATTCCCCGATTCTGATCCTGGACGATTCCCTGTCTGCCGTCGATACCGACACGGAAGAACAGATTCTTGAGAATCTGAAGCAGATCCGCAAGGATAAGACAACGATTATCATTGCGCATCGTATTTCCACGATTCAGAACGCGGATAAGATCCTGGTTCTGGAGGAAGGACACAGGGCGGAGTACGGAAGCCATGAGGAACTGATGAAGCTGGGCGGTATTTACGCGCAGCTTTATGAGAAGCAGCAGCTCGAGAAGCAGCTTGAGACGGTATAGGAAGGAGGAGACGAATATGGATGCGGCAACACAGAGAACAGAACAGGAAGCAGAGCAGGGAGGAAAGCGCGCGCGCGTCGGGGTATTCCGGCGCTTAATCCGATATGCCGTCCCCTACTGGCACTGGTTCCTTCTGGCGATTATCTTAATGCTGATGATTACCGCCATGGAGCTGTACCGTCCCACAATTATCGGAAATGCAATTGATACCTTTGAGGTGGGCGGAAGCTATGACGTCATCAGCCGGGCGGCCCTGACGTATTTCCTGGTGCTGATTGGAGGATTTGTCTGTAACTTCCTTCAGACCTGGATTCTGCAGCTGATGGGACAGAATATTATCTACAATATCCGACAGGAGGTATTTGAACATATCCATAAATTGTCGCTGCGCTTCTTTGATATTACGCCGGTGGGCCGGGTCGTAACGAGGGTGACGAACGATGTGGAGGCGCTGAATGATATGTTCGCGAATATCCTGGTTCGTCTGTTTAAGAATTTTGTGAAAATCATAGGAATCGCGGTGGTCATGGTACGGCTGGACGCGCATATTGCGATGTACGCGTTTGTGCTGCTGCCGTTCATTGTGGCGCTGACCGTCCTGTTCAAGACGATTTCAAGGGCAACCTACCGTCTTGCAAGGACGAAGCTGACGGCGATCAATACCTACTTATCTGAGCATCTGTCGGGAATGAAGCTGATTCAGATTTTTGCGAGGGAAAAAGAGAAGAACGCGGAGTTCGTGAAGAAGAGTCATGAGCTGTACCGGGCAAATTACCGGGAAATGCTGGTGTTCGCGATTTTCCGTCCGTCGATTTATATGCTGTCGATTCTCGCGCTTGTGATTATTATTACGGCAGGAGGAAGGCAGGTACTGAACGGAGTGATCTCGGTCGGTACTTTGTATATCTTTATTAATTATATTAACTCGTTCTTCGAGCCGATTCAGGATATGGCGGAGCAGTTCTCCACGCTTCAGTCCGCGATTGCGTCGGCGGAGAAGATCTTTACGCTGTTAGATGAGAAGCCTCTGATCGAGAATCCGGCACATCCGAAGGAGCTGCCCGCGATTAAGGGACGGATTGAGTTCCGCCATGTCTGGTTCGCGTACCAGGATGAGGATTGGATTCTGAAGGATGTGAACTTCACGATTGAGCCGGGGCAGAAGGTGGCGTTCGTCGGGGCGACGGGAGCGGGGAAATCCTCGATCCTCAATCTGATCGGGCGGTATTATGATGTTCAAAAGGGACAGATTCTGGTAGACGGCGTGGATATCAGGGAGCTGAACACAGACCAGCTTCGCGGAGCAATCGGGCAGGTGCAGCAGGATGTCTTCATCTTCACGGGGGATATCAAGAGCAATATCCGCCTGCGCAATGAATCGATTACAGATGAGCAGGTTGTGGCGGCTGCCCGGTATGTGAACGCGGATCATTTCATTGAGCAGCTGAACCGGACCTATGAGGAGGCGGTAACAGAGCGCGGTTCCACGCTCTCTGCGGGACAGAGGCAGCTTCTCTCCTTCGCAAGGACTCTGGCATATGATCCGGCGATTCTGGTGATGGATGAGGCGACAGCCAATATTGATACCGAGACAGAGCAGCTGATTCAGGAGGCGCTTGAGAAGCTGATGCGCGGAAGGACAACGATTATGGTTGCGCACCGACTGTCCACCATCCAGCACGCCGATAAGATTATGGTCATGCATAAGGGTGAAATCCGCGAGAGCGGGACGCATCAGGAGCTTCTGGCCATGAACGGAATCTATAAGAAGCTGTATGAGCTGCAGCTGGACTAAAAGAAATTGATTGAGGCCGCCTTAGGGAGACAGAACCCTAAGCGGCGGGCGGAAGGAATCGTCAGAGAGCCGGGATGCGGGATCCCGGCAGAGCGGAGGACTTGTATGCAGTACAGAAGGAATCCAAAGAACGGGGATATGCTCTCTATCCTTGGCTTCGGGTGCCTGCGCTTCCCAAGGAAGGGCGGGGGAATCGACCGGGAGGAGACGGAACGGGAGATTGTAAAAGCGGTTGAATGCGGGATCAATTATTTCGATACGGCGTATGTGTATCAGGGGAGCGAAGAGGTTCTCGGGAGTATCCTGCATCGGAACAACTTAAGAGAAAAGGTGTATCTTGCGACGAAGCTGCCGCATTATCTGGTGAAGGACGCGAACAGCATGGAGAAGTATTTCAGGCAGCAGTGCGAACGGCTTCAGACAGATTACATTGATTATTACCTGATGCACATGCTCCCGGATGTTGAAGTGTGGGAGCGGTTAAAGAAGCTTGGAATCCTTGCCTGGATTCAGGAGAAAAAGAAGAGCGGGGCAATCCGCAATATCGGCTTTTCTTATCATGGCGGAAGCGGGGCCTTTCTTGAACTGCTTGACGCATATGACTGGGACTTCTGCCAGATTCAGTATAATTATTTGGATGAAAACAGCCAGGCGGGAAGAAAGGGACTGATGGCGGCCGCGAAGAAGGACATCCCGGTGATCATTATGGAGCCGCTGCGGGGCGGAAAGCTCGCGGGAGGGCTTCCGGAAAAGGCAAGGGAGATCTTCGCGGGCGCGCAGCCAAAGAGGAGCCCGGCGGAATGGGGGCTTCGCTGGCTGTGGAACCAGGAGCAGGTGACGGTTGTGCTCTCGGGCATGAACTCCATGGATATGCTGCTTGAAAATGTTAAAACCGCGGGTGAGGTGAAGGCAGGCGAATTCACTCAGGCGGAGGAAGGGCTGTTCGCAAAGGTCACAGAGGCGATTCGCGAGAAGACAAGAGTGGGCTGTACCGGCTGCGGCTACTGCATGCCCTGCCCGGCGGGAGTGGATATCCCGGGTGTGTTCCGGTGCTATAATGTCAAATACATGGACGGATGGTTCCCCGGAATACGGGAATACGTCATGTGTACTACATTTAAGCGCAAGAGAAGCAACGCGTCCCTGTGCATGAGATGCGGAAAGTGCGAAACACGCTGCCCGCAGGGGATTGCGATCCGCAGGGAGCTTCAGGCCGTGAAAAAAGAAATGGAAGGTCCGATCTATAAGGCGGCAGCCTGGGCGGTTGATAAATTTGTGAAGCTGTAAGGAACAGAATCCGAAACAGCCGGAGAGGGAAGGCGGAGGAATATGAAGCAGGCAGGGAGAAATGACGGGAGGACTCAGAAGGGGAGAATGGAGATGAGACGAGGGGGTGAGATCTCCCGTGGGAATACTGATGAGAAGACCCGCAGGAGTCCAAAGGGGAAAACTCCCGAGGGGAGAACTTCCACGGGGAGAACTCCCATAGGGAGTTTTCCCACAGGGAGGACTCAGGGGCTCTCCTATGGGAGCGCCGGGAAGGAGAGATTCCCTGACGGGAAGAAAACCGGATCCGGTGCGGCAGGGAGCAAATCGTGTGGAGCACACGAATCGCGTGGAGCATACGGATCGCGTGGACTACACGGAGCACGCACCGCACGTCTTATGGCATCCTCTCCCTGTCCGGTATCGGGCAAGTGTGGAGGATGCCAGTATCTGCATCTAAGCTATGAACAGCAGCTTGAGAAAAAGAAGCGCATGCTGCGGGAGGCGCTTGGGGAGTACAGAGTGCTCTCCGGAATCATTTGGATGGAGCATCCGTATCATTACAGAAATAAGGTCCATGCGGCGTTCGATCATGACAGGAAGGGGAATCCAATCTCCGGTGTGTATCAGGAGGGGACGCATGAGGTGGTTCCGGTGGAGTCCTGCCTGATTGAGGATGAGAAGGCGGATGCGATTATCGGCTCGATCCGGAGTTTGCTTCCGTCTTTTAAGATTAAGACCTATGATGAAGATACGGGGTACGGCCTGCTGCGTCATGTTATGGTAAGGCGGGGATTCGTAAGCGGCGAGATCATGGTGGTTCTGGTAACGGCTTCCCCGATCCTGCCGTCTAAGAATCATTTTGTGAAGGCTCTGCTCAAGCTTCATCCGGAGATTACGACAATCATTCAGAACGTGAATGACCGGGCGACCAGCATGGTGCTTGGGGAGAGGGAGACGGTTCTGTACGGGAAGGGATATATTGAGGATACTCTGTGTGGGCTGACCTTCCGGATCTCATCGAAGTCCTTCTATCAGGTAAACCCGGTTCAAACTCAGAAGCTGTACCAGAAGGCGATTGAATACGCGGGGCTGACGGGGGAAGAGGTAGTGGTTGACGCATATTGTGGAATCGGGACAATCGGCCTTGCGGCTGCCGGAAATGCCGCGCAGGTGATTGGCGTGGAGCTGAACGCGGACGCGGTGAAGGATGCGGTGGTGAACGCAAGGCGCAACGGAATCCGCAACGCAAGGTTCTATCAGGGGGATGCGGGAGAGTTCCTGCGCAGGATGGCAGACGCTAAGGAGAGAGCGGACGTTATCTTCCTCGACCCGCCAAGAACCGGAAGCACGAAGGAGTTCATTGAGGCTGCGGCATCGGTCGGAGCGAAGAAGATTGTGTACATCAGCTGTAATCCCCAGACCCAGGCCAGGGATCTGAAGGTGTTTGAGAGGATGGGGTATGGAGTGAAGAAGGGGATGGGGGTGGATATGTTTCCGTGGACGGAGCATGTGGAGACGGTGGTATTGATGTCACGGGTTAAGGATTGATTCATGAAAAGTGCTTTATTTCCGGGCGTTCCGAGTGTTTCGATGACAGTTCCAGAAGACCGTGAGATGACCATAAAAATCTTTGACAGAACATATCTATGCTTTTGACCGGAGGGTTGAGTAGTCTGTTTGGATGTGTGCAGATTGAGTGGTCTGTTTAGATGTTTTAGCTTGAGGGTTGAGTTAGCGGTTTAAATAACCGGAGGCTGTGGTAAAAGAGGCTCCTTGCTGCGAGGATATACCCCGGCAGTAAGGAGCCTTACTTTATGCTTTGATATCGATTATAATCCCGGATCTGAATTCTACAGTAAAATCATCCGAATAGA